>NZ_BTRL01000008.1:0-259883 GCF_054771475.1 Bacillus sp. MN7755 | reverse complement strand
GCCAACTGGTGACACTGGCGCCACTGGACCTACTGGGCCAACTGGTGACACTGGCGCTACTGGGCCAACTGGTGCTACCGGACCTACTGGACCTACTGGACCTACTGGACCTACTGGACCTACTGGACCTACTGGACCTACTGGACCTACTGGACCATCAGGGCTAGGACTTCCAGCAGGATTGTATGCATTTAACTCCGCTGGGATTTCTTTAGATCTTGGAATTAATGATCCACTACCATTTAATACTGTTGGATCTCAGTTTGGTACAGCAATTTCTCAATTAGATGCCGATACTTTCGTAATTAGTGAAACTGGATTCTATAAAATTACTGTTATCGTATATACAGCAGCGGTAAGTCTATTAGGAGGCCTTACAATCCAAGTAAACGGATTACCTGTACCAGGTACTGGGGCAACTTTAATCTCAGTTGGAGCGCCTATCGTTGTTCAAGCAATTACGCAAATTACGACAACTCCATCATTAGTTGAAGTAATTGTTACAGGGCTTGGGCTATCATTAGCTCTTGGTACGAGTGCATCTATTATTATTGAAAAAGTTGCTTAATTTTTTACTTAGCAGTAAAACTGATATCAGTTTTACTGCTTTTTCATTTTTAAATTCAATCATTAAATCTTCCTTTTCTACATAGTCATAATGTTGTATGACATTCCGCAGGAGGCACTTATATGGAAAATAAATCGGCTGTCCAGCTTTATCTTGAGTTACTAAAGAAAACAATTTTATTTGAAATATGGTTAGAATACGAACCATACTTACCTGCTTCGTTACATATATCTAAAGAACTATCATATGAACCAGTTACGGTTCCACTTCCTTTATTTCTTAAGCAGTATGTAGAAAATCACAATTTAAAAATCGTTAATCCTAACGTTTCAGACAATGAGCGTCAAGGTGGCAAGGATTGGCCAAGAGCTGCACACAGTATGGTTGGTCGAAAACGTATGAATCAATTACAAGAGGCTATGGAAACTGTAGTCAGGGAAAATATAGAAGGCGATTTTATTGAAACTGGTGTATGGCGCGGAGGATCATGCATTTTTATGAATGGATTTTTACAAGCAAACAACATTAAGGATCGTACTGTATGGGTTGCCGATTCATTTGAAGGTCTGCCCGCACCTAACTTAGAACAATATCCGAAAGATTATGGTGATTATTTGCACACATTCGATTACTTACGAGTTTCTTTAGAAACAGTACAAGAAAATTTTAAAAAATACGATTTATTAAATGATCAGGTGAAATTTTTAAAGGGTTGGTTTAAAGACACACTGCCTTCAGCACCGGTAGAAAAAATTGCAATTGCTCGCCTTGACGGTGATATGTATGAATCAACGATGGATAGTCTTGTAAATTTATATGATAAAGTTTCAACAGGTGGCTTTATTATTATTGATGATTATGGATTGATAACATGCGCAGAGGCTGTAACAGATTTCAGAAGTGAAAGAAACATAAAAGCTCCTATGACTCAAATTGATGATTTCGGTATTTATTGGCGAAAAGAATAGAATACAATTTTATTCTTTTGAGGGGTTCTATCACACTACTGATTCGTAAGAACCAATCGTGTAAAGTTCCCCTCACTACAAATGATTAACTTATATATGCAATAAAAATCTCTTACTTTACTACAAGGACGGAGTGAATGTATGAACGAAAATGAGAAAAAAATCACATTAATTCCACCCCCAGAACTCGTTCAATATGTAGGTGGTGACTTTGAAGAAGTTGGAAAAGAGTTTATGCAGTATTTTATTGAAATTGGCAATTTAAAATCAAATGAAACAGTGCTAGATATAGGCTGTGGTATCGGCCGGATGGCGGTTCCATTAATGAACTATTTAAGCGATGATGGTACTTATTATGGATTTGACTTATTTAATAAGGGAATTACATGGTGCAAAAATAACATTTCAACACGCCGTAACAATTTCCATTTTGAACATGTCGATATATATAACCAATTCTACAATCCCGATGGAAAAGAAGATGCTTCCCAATACAAGTTTCCATATGAAGATGAATCATTCGATTTTATTTTTTTAACGTCTGTATTTACCCATCTCCTTCCGAAAGAATTAGAACATTACGTATGCGAGATTGCACGAGTTCTGAAAAAAGATGGGAGATGTTTTATTACTTTCTTTTTAATTAATCCTGAATCTTCCTATTACTTAAATGCAGGGCTAAGTACGTTAGGTTTTTATCATCAAATTGACAATTGTTATGTTCTAAATAAAGATATCCCGAATTTCGCAGTTGCCTATCCTGAGGAAGATATTCGTACTCTATTAAATAAATATGGGCTAGAAGTACAGACTCCTCCCCATTATGGTTCATGGTGTGGCAGAACTGAACACACCAGTTATCAAGATATTATTCTTACAAAAAAAATTTCTGAAAGGTAGTTGTATATGGATACTATAAAAAATCCACCTCTCGTTTCCATCCTTATTCCCACCTATAATCGACCACATTATTTTAAAATTGCTCTAGAAAGTGCATTAGCACAAACGTATTCAAATATTGAAATTATTGTAGGAGACGATAGCACAAATAATGAAACAGAAAAATTAATATACAGAGATTATTTACATAAGCATAAACATATAACGTACATTCGAAATCCCTCTACTTTAGGACAATTTCATAACGCCCTTACGCTCTTAGAACATTCAAATGGAGAGTACATAAATTTCTTAATGGACGATGATATATTTTATAATAATAAAATTGAAAAAATGATGTTTTATTTCCAACAAGACTTAAATAAAAATCTTGCACTTATCACATCCTATCGTACTTGGATCAATGATGATGGAGATATAATTGAACAACACCCCTCCATGAAAAAATTATATGATGAAAATACTCTACTAAATGGGAAAGATTTTGGAAACCGTATGCTTTTAGCGGGACAAAATATTATCGGCGAACCTACAATCGTACTCTTTAGAAAAAGTCTATTAACAGAACCTTTCGGCACTTTAAATGGCAGAAAATATGGTTGTAGTGTTGATATGGCCTCTTGGATCAATTTACTTTCAAAAGGTGATGCGATGTATATCACTGAGCCTTTAAGTTCCTTCCGCGTTCATACTGGACAGCAAGTACGTCACAAATTCCTTGAAGGCTGTGAAGATTTTTCTCATCTCGTTTTAACCTCAAAAAAGTATGGTTTCTTACAAGACCCCAAACATTATAAAAAGGGTTTGATAAGAGCTTACGGATGGTATAAAAATGCGTTCAAATATTACAATCTATTTCCGAACCTCATTCCAGATATAAATACACATACACGTCTTTCCTATTGTTTAAATATAATTACAAAAGAACTCCGTGCCATATAGTCCATCACAAGGAAGGAGCTATTCCTTCTTTGTGATGTATGACTTCCCACAAATAGTGGAATAAATGTATGCATAGTCTGCTTGTATATTATTTTTATCATGACATGATTCATACACTTACTAGGCGATAGAAAGGAATACATACATTGAAAGATCCAAATTCTCAATATCAAATAGACTACGTATTACTATTCATCTTATTTGCCATTGGGATTGTTAGTTGCTTTGCAATTGCAAGTGCACAAGCCTCTTTACCACCATTTTTGCAAAATGTAAATTTTGTATTAAAGCAAATCCAATGGTACTTCATTGGATTTATAGCCATTGGCATGATTATGATTATTGATTTCGATCGTTATCAAAAAATTGCTTGGTATTTATATAGCTTTGCATTGATACTACTTATTGGACTAGAACTTCAAGTACCAGGTGCCATTACAATTAAAGGCGCAACAGCTTGGTACAGGCTCCCAGGCATCGGAAATTTCCAGCCTTCTGAAATTATGAAATTGTTTTTAATTATCGTCACCGGACGAATTATAGCAAATCACAATGAGAAATATTTTTGCCGGACAATACACGATGATTTTTTATTGCTCGGCAAAATATGCGCAACAAGTTTGCCACCACTACTACTTATTGCAAAGGAGCCTGATTTAGGAAACACAATGGTAATTTCCGCTATGCTCGCAGCAATGATACTAGTTTCTGGTATACGTTGGCGTTTTATTTTCGGATTAGTTTCCGGTATTTTTGCAACTGGCGTTACATTAACGTATATTTTTTTTACTCATACAAAATTCTTTAAAGCACACATTTTACAAGAATATCAACTAAATCGCTTCTACGGCTGGTTAGCGCCCTACAAATATGATGCGCAAGGCTATCAATTAAGACAAGCTTTCTTAGCTACTGGATCAGGGGAAATGCAAGGAAAAGGTTGGGAAAATGGACAAGTATACTTTCCAGAACCACATACAGATTTTATTTTCACTAATGTCGCTGAACAATTCGGCTTTTTAGGCGCAAGTGTCATTATTGCACTTTTTTTCCTACTTATTTTCCGCATGATTCATATCGCTTTAGAAAGTAATGACCCTTTCGGTAGTTACATCTGTGCTGGTACAATCGGAATGTTTACTTTTCAAGTATTCCAAAATATCGGGATGACCATCGGATTACTGCCTATTACAGGAATCACATTACCCCTTATGAGCTACGGAGGAAGTTCCTTACTCACATACATGATAGCGATTGGATTTGTTTTAAACGTTCGCTCAAGAACGAAAATCTTTATGTTCAACTGACGTACAAAAACGGTATATTTTTATCTCTATCCTTTTTTAGATATACTAATGAAAAATATGATGGAGGTTTAAATATGAAATATGACATTATAGGGGATATACATGGATGCTTCCAAGAGTTTCAAGATTTAACGACGAAACTCGGATATAACTGGAATAGTGACCTGCCAATTCACCCTGATCAACGCCAAATTGCGTTTGTTGGTGATATTACTGATCGAGGCCCTCATTCATTACGTATGATTGAAATTGTATGGGAACTTGTCATAAATAAAAAAGTAGCTTATTACGCTCCGGGAAATCACTGTAATAAACTATACCGATTTTTCCTTGGGCGTAATGTAACAATCGCTCATGGACTCGAAACAACTGTTGCTGAATATGAAGCACTGCCTTCTCATAAACAAAACATTATAAAAGAAAAATTCATCACACTTTACGAGCAATCCCCTTTATATCACGTACTCGATGAGAAAAGGTTACTTGTATGTCACGCCGGAATTCGGCAAGATTATATAGGAAGACAAGATAAAAAAGTACAAACCTTTGTATTATATGGCGATATTACAGGAGAAAAACATGCTGACGGCTCACCTGTCCGTCGCGACTGGGCGAAGGAATATAAAGGACAAGCTTGGATTGTATATGGACATACACCCGTAAAAGAACCTCGCTTTGTAAATCATACAGTCAATATTGACACTGGCGCTGTATTTGGTGGCAAACTAACCGGGCTACGTTATCCCGAAATGGAGACCGTTTCCGTCCCTTCCTCCCTGCCTTTTGTCCCTGAGAAATTCCGCCCAATTTCATAACGCCTCTTATTTACCGTACCATCCATAAATTACGAGGGATTATCGTACCATTTAGGCGGCTCTCATATAAAAACTAGGTAAAGTAATGAAAAAAAGATGCAATAAAGTGCATCTTTTTTTCATTACACGGCATATACTGTCGCAGGAGGTGACAGAATGAAGAAAAAATCTTCTAAACAAAAAAGAAAATGCCCGCCTTTTTATCTGCCCATGTACGGAATTAACAACTGGTGCAGCATTCGAGCTGCAGCTTTAGAAGAATTGGAAGGACAAGAAGCTTCCCCCAAAAACAAAGCTAGACCAAAATATGTCTCTTTAGAAAATGCTGTAATGAGCCGCATAATTGATAATAAAAAAACAAAGATGCAGCAAAAAAACAACTCTCTTCCTACTCATAATGAACAGATTGTATCTTCTGAACAAACAGAGAAAAATACAGAAGAAAACATCCCTGTAGCAATAAATAAAAAAGCGGAATCAGAAATTCCAGCTGCTATTATAAATCAAGTGAAGAAAATAAAAGAAGCATTAGCACCATCCAATGATATACAAACAGAAAAAACTATCATAATTCAAACCCCTACACCTGAAAATACAAAAGTAAAAAAAGGGGGACGGTATGCACATGCAGAAGGACTTCACTCTAATGCAGAGGGTACAGCTTCACACGCAGAAGGGCTTCTTACACACGCAAAAGCTTCTTTCTCCCATGCAGAAGGATCAAAAACAAAAGCAACTGGACATAGTTCCCATAGTGAAGGAAGTGAAACGATAGCAGGTGGCTCTTATTCTCATGCGGA
Organism: Bacillus sp. MN7755; assembly: GCF_054771475.1. Taxonomy (NCBI): domain Bacteria; kingdom Bacillati; phylum Bacillota; class Bacilli; order Caryophanales; family Bacillaceae; genus Bacillus; species Bacillus sp. MN7755. The sequence goes on along the minus strand of NZ_BTRL01000008.1, from coordinate 253,583 downwards.
AGGTAAACATACGATCGCTTTAGGCGAAGCAGCACATGCAGAAGGAACCGCTACTATCGCTAACGGATTCTCTTCTCATGCGGAAGGTAATCATACATCAACAGCTCATTTTGCAGGTAGCCATATTATGGGACGCTTCGGCACAGCAGAAGAATCATATTCTTGGTTTATTGCAAACGGATCAAATGAAACCGATCATAATATCGGTGCAAAGTGGCTTGCTCATAATGGAGAAATGTACATTGATGGCGCTTCTTATAATGCAAGCGGAACCGATTTTGCACAAATGTTTGAAACAGCAGACAATACTCTTATTGATGTAGGTTATTTCGTTACATTTAGTAGCGAAGAAAAAATTCGAATCGCTACTTCAAATGATTCATTCATTTTAGGAATATCTAGTGCAACCCCCGCTCTTATAGGAAATAGCGGTGCTTTAAGTTGGCAAAAACGCTACAAAACAGATAGCTTCGGAAAACGCCAATATGTACATTCGGAATCGCAAGACATACAACCACTTTTAAATACAGAATGGGATCCAGCTTGCAAATATATAGCAAGGAAAGATCGTACCGAGTGGCTTCCTGTCGGATTAATTGGACAAATGTTAGTACGTGATGACGGCACTTGCGAAACCCATGGATATTGCCGTCCAAATGACGATGGCATTGCTACAAAATCCGAAAGTGGTTTTTTCGTTATAAAGCGCACGGGTGAAAATCAAATTTTAATATTATTCCGCTAAGAAAAAAGGGAACAAAATTCTTCATTACAGAAGAATTTTGTTCCCTTTTTAATCATGCTTTAATACCTCTTGCATATCACTTGGAATCGTTGTAGCGAAAGACATTTCCTTCTCTAAAATAGGATGGTAAAACGTCAAAGATGTACTATGAAGTGCTTGTCGTTTCATTTCATCCCTTTTTCCACCATATAAATTATCGCCAAGTAACGGATGCCCTATATGCGCCATATGCACACGAATTTGATGCGTTCTTCCTGTATCAAGCTCAAGCGATACATGTGTCTTATGATTCGCACTATCAATTACTCTAAAATGAGTAACTGCTCTTTGCCCATCTTCACAAACCTTTCGCTCAATAATGCTATCCGATTTTCGTCCAATCGGTGCATCAATCGTCCCTTCTCGTTCTATCATCTCCCCATGAACGATTGCTTCATACGTTCTTTTCACAGCTTTTTGTTGATGCTGTTTCGATAAAAGGTGATGTACGAAACGATTTTTTGCAATAAGCATAAGCCCTGAAGTGTCACGATCTAATCTTGTTACAATATGCACCGTGCTTGCAAGATGCTGTTTATCATAATGAGATAAGAGCGCATTCGCAACACTTCCTGATGGATGTTCTCTAGACGGAATCGTTGACATGTTCGCCTCTTTATTAATGACAAGAACTGCATCATCTTCATATACAATACATAAAGGGATATCCTCTGCAATCATCCCTTCACTTCTTTCCTCCACCGGAAAAAAGACACGTAATTCTTCACCAACTTGCAACTGATGACGGACACTCGTATGTTGACCATTTACTTCAATAGCTCCGCCGCGAAACTTTATATCCGTTAATGCGGCTTTAGAAATCCCTTTTGTTTTTAAAAATTCTCTAACTAAAGTTCCCTCTTCAGCCGATTCTATATCCCATTTCAATGTAAATCTGTTCAAATATATAAACCCTTTCTATTTATCTGCAACAAACGAGTCACGAACTCGTTTCCAGAACGGGAATGGACGGAAACGAACAAATCGTACTTTCTCGTTTGCAACGCGATACTGAATTGATTTCACATCTTGATGAACCATCGTTAAATGGTCCACCGTAATTTGTAAGTTCATTCCTGCAGCAGGCTTCAACACACATGTATGATGCTTTGGCAGTACGAGCGGCGAACCTACCGTACGAAACACACGGTTATTAATAGATGCCATTTCTGCAATTTGAATCGCTTCAATAGAAGGGTGAATAATCGCTCCACCAAGCGCTTTATTATACGCAGTACTTCCTGAAGGGGTAGAAATACAAAGGCCATCCCCGCGGAACGTTTCAAAGTACTCTCCGCGTATTTCCACTTCTGTTACTAATGTACCTTCTGCACTTTTTACAGTCGCTTCATTCATCGCCAAATACTGTGACTCTTTACTCCCATTCACATAGCGAATAATCACTTCTAAAAGCGGGTATTCCACCACTTGGAATGGCGTTTTAGCAATTGCAATTACTAATTTCTCTACTTCTGTCGGTAACCAATCTGCATAGAAACCTAAGTGCCCTGTATGTACGCCAACAAATGCTGTTTCATCTAATCGATTATAATAACGATGAAACGCATATAAAAGCGTTCCATCTCCTCCAACAGAAATTACAATATCGGGTTCCTGTTCATCCATTATAAATCCAAAATCTAGCAAGTATTCTTTCATCGTGCTTGCCAGTGTATCTGATGATTGATCTCCCTTTGACATAATTGTAAATTTCATCGCCCAACACCCTTTAGTTTATGATTCGGAATCTTTCGTTTCTTGCTTTCTTGAAAAAGCTTTCTGCGCTTCTTGAATTTCAAGACGGATAGAAGACATTTCTTCATCTAATAAAAATGCTGCTTCCGCTGCACGTTGCAAGCGTATTTTAATATCTTCAGGAAAACGTCCACTATATTTATAATTTAAAGAATGCTCAATTGTTGCCCAAAAGTTCATTGCTAACGTGCGTATTTGGATTTCTACCAATACTTTTTGTTCTCCTTGAATCGTTTGAACAGGATAACTAATAACAACGTGATAAGAACGATAACCGCTATCTTTCTTTTGCGTGACATAATCACGTTCTTCCACGATTTCAAAGTCATTTCGTTTTCGAAGATATTCTACAACAGGCTTAATTTCGTCAACAAATTGACACATCATTCGAAGACCCGCGATGTCTTGCATATCTTCTCTCAGCCGGTCTAACGGTACATTTCTCTTCTCCGCTTTATCAATAATACTCGCAACCGACTTTACCCTTCCTGTTACAAACTCAATTGGAGAATGCTCTGTTAACATTGCAAATTGAGTACGCATTCCTTTTAGTTTCACTTTCAGCTCTGCCACCGCTTGATGGTAAGGTGCTAAAAATTCTTCCCAATTTCGATTCATTTCAACCACCACCAAAATCAATCCATTTGCTTATAGAAATACCTTTTCTACAGCAGTTACTAATTCTTCTCCATAATTTGCATTACCTTCAATATTTTCAACTAAATATTCTACTTCTTCTTTTAATCCTTCTAATTCCATTTCAATGTCATTTACGCGAACGAACATTACCACATCGTTATTCATCGCTTCATGCATTGCTTCCCAGCATGTGTGCGGAATACTTACATAAATGAAAGATGATTCGTTTTCTAAGATATATAAAAATGATAAATTGTCTGAGTCTACAAGTACGTGATTACGCGTACTTAACTCCTTTACCTCTATTTCACTATTTTTCGCACAAAAAATAAGAGCATTCTCTCTCTTTTCTACGCTCTTAACTTGGATTTTATTTTGCATGCTCTAACTCCTCCATCTCAACTTCCTGTCTTACTTAACAGTATTATTGTATCATAACATGGACGCAAACAAATAAAACATTGAACCAAATTTGTGAAAAAGCGATAATGTGTAAAGAATTATTTATCAAAGGGAGTGCATACAATGAAACAAGAAATTGAAATTGAATTTAAAAATATAGTTACAGAAGAAGAATTCGTTACATTATGTAAATCGTTTTCTATTGAGGTATTTACGAAACAAGTGAATCACTACTTTGAAACACCGAACTTCTCATTAAAAGAAGCTGGCTCTGCACTTCGTATTCGTCATAAAGAAGAAACTTATACATTAACATTGAAACAACCTGCAGAAGTTGGCTTGTTGGAAACGCATCAAGTCGTAACAGAAGACGAAGCAAGAATGATGATGGAAACAAACGTAATTATTTCAGGGGCTGTAATGGATCAACTACGCAAACTACAAATTCCTGTTTCTACTTTAGCTTATATGGGTAGTTTAACAACTGAAAGAGCTGAAACGTTATTTGAAGACGGAACGCTTGTCTTTGATCATAGTTTCTATTACAATCACGATGATTATGAAATTGAATTTGAAGTGCAAGATGAAGAAACAGGAAAAGCTGCATTTATTCATTTATTAAAGCAACACGACATACCCATCCGTCATACAAATAATAAAGTAAAACGCTTTTTCCTTGCCAAACAAAACAAAGCACGCTAAAGTGAAAATTCCACTAGTGAATACGTTCTACTAGTGGATACATCTCACTTTAAAAAAGAAAAGATTCTTTTACATCTGTAGAATAAGCAAAGAATGTTATGAAGGCTGTTTATTTGCCCTCCCTAACATTCCATTGCTACAATAGATATACATTTCATGGAAAAAGGAGTTTATAAAGGATGAGCAAGCAACCGATGACACCATTTGAAGCAATTGGCGGTGAACAATGCATTGCAATATTAGTAGACACATTTTATTCCTATGTCAGTAAGCACCCTGACCTATCTCCCATCTTCCCGGATGATTTAACAGAAACCGCTAGGAAGCAGAAACAATTTTTAACACAATATTTAGGTGGTCCTAATTTGTACACTGAAGAACATGGTCATCCTATGTTAAGAGCACGCCATCTTCCGTTTGAGATTACGCCAAAACGAGCAGAGGCTTGGCTATCATGCATGGAGCAAGCAATGGATGACACAGGAGTGCACGGTCATATAAGAGAGTTCGTTTTTGAACGTTTAGCATTAACTGCTCAGCATATGGTTAATACTCCAAACGAAACAGGTGAAATATAATGGATAAACAGGAAGCAAAGCATATCAATATGCCATCTCCTTCCGCATGTGAGCATAAGTCTGTAGAAGCATATTTATTTATTGATCCACTTTGTAAAGATTGCTGGGAAATTGAACCCTTTATTATTAAACTATGGCTTGAATACGGGAAATACTTCTCTATTCGTCATATTGTAACTGGAAAAGTGGACGGAACGAACGCTTCCTCACACAAATGGAATAAACCTGCTAATATTCGATTTGTGTGGGAAAAGACGACAAGCTTACAAGGTTTTTCATGTGATGGAAAAGTACATATGCAAGAGGCATCATCAACACCATATTTAGTTTCGATGGCAATTAAGGCAGCGGAGTTACAGGGTCGAAAAGCAGGTTCGAAGTTTTTGCGAAAACTCCAAGAATACATTTTCCTTGAAAATGTATCAAACCCAGACTGCGAATTATTACTTGCATGTGCAAAAGATAGCGACATTGATGTAGAGGAATTTAAAAAAGACCTATATTCCGCCAGCGCAAAAAAAGCTTTCCAATGTGACTTGAAATTCACAAATGAGATGCATATTACCGAAATACCTTCTCTCGTATTTTTTCATGCGAATTCAGATGAAGAAGGTATTAAAATCGCTGGAACTTATTCCTATGATGTATACGTACAATTATTAAAAGAACTTGTAAAATGTGAAATCGAGCCAGAACCATTACCGCCTTTAGAAGTGTTACTAGAAGCAACGCAATTTATATCTTCAAAAGAAGTAGCATTTATATACGACTGTTCGCAGCAAGAGATCGAGCGTGAACTAAAAAAATTACAACTGAAACGAAAAGTACAAATGATTGACGTAAAATGTGAGCGTTATTGGAAATGGATAGCAAAAGAAAAAGACCTGGTGTAAACACCAGGTCTTTTTCTTTACGGCTTATAAAAATATTAAAGGGGATGGGAGAAATTTTCACGTTCAAACAAAGGGGTATATGTTTGTATGTGAATTCGTTCACGCTTATTATATTACAAGATTCGACGTCAGATGACAACCCCTTTTGTCGAATTTCACACTTTTGTCACATTCTAAACGTTTTCATTTCTGAATAAGCTATAAAAAAGCTCTTTTGGAGGTGTTCTGTATGAAAAAAACGTATATTTTACTAATCTTACTAGCTATCATCGTTTCTTTTTTCTTGTACATCCTCTCTCTACTACAAGCTTTCCCTAAAATTATTGCCTTCCCTCTTTTATTTGGAGTCATTGTCATCGCTCTCTCTTATTTCAACCATAAAAAACGCTTTAAAGGGTTTTAACTACAAAAACCAACTGCAAAACTGCCTTCTAATTTAGAAAAAAGAAGGAAATTCGTTTTATTACATCGACAAATATCGACAAAATTATATCCAAACAAAAAGACGAGGTAAATCCCTCGTCTTTTTTATTACTTCTCTTCAAATAATAATGCTTCTAATTCATTTAATTTCTCTTCAAATACTTGTAGCGCTTCTTTTACCGGTTCTGGAGATGCCATATCTACTCCAGCCTTTTTCAGCACTTCAATTGGATAATCCGAGCTTCCTGCTTTTAAGAACTCATTAATGTAACGTTCTACTGCTGGTTGCCCTTCTTCTAAAATTTGTTTAGATAGAGCCGTTGCAGCACTAAATCCTGTTGCGTATTGGTATACGTAATAATTATAGTAGAAGTGCGGAATACGAGACCACTCTAAACCAATTTCTTCATCGATTACTAAAGCATCACCGAAATATTTCTTATTTAAACCATAGTAGATCTCCGTTAACATGTCTGGCGTAACCGCATGTCCCTCTTGTACTTTCTTATGAATAATATGCTCAAACTCTGCGAACATCGTTTGACGGAATACAGTACCACGGAATCCTTCTAAATAATGATTTAATAAGTATAGACGCTCTTTCTTATCTTCTGTCGTTTTTAATAAATAATCGTTTAGTAACGCTTCATTACAAGTTGATGCTACTTCCGCAACGAAGATTGAATAATCACCGTATACGTGCGGCTGCGTTTTTCTTGTATAGTAACTATGCACGGAATGACCAAACTCATGAGCAAGCGTAAATAAATTATTTACATTATCATGCCAGTTCATTAAAATATACGGATTTGTTCCATATGCACCAGATGAATATGCTCCACTTCGCTTTCCTTTATTCTCATACACATCTACCCAGCGATTTTCATATGCTTCTTTTAAAATGTCAACATACTCATCACCAAGGACATTTAGAGACTTTAATAACATGTCTTGTGCTTCTTCATACTTCACGTTCATTTTCACTTCTGGTACAAGTGGTGTATATAAATCATACATATGAAGCTCATCAAGTCCTAGTGCACGCTTACGAATATCAATGTAACGATGTAGCAAGTTTAAATTATCATTTACGGATTCAACAAGTTGATCATACACCGCTTCAGGAATATTATTATTACTTAATGCAGCTTGACGTGCAGAATCGTATTTGCGAACGCGCGCATTGAAATTATTACGCTTCACCGCTCCGCTTAACGTACTTGCAAATGTGTTCTTATATTTTCCGTACGTTTCATATACAGCTTTGAATGCATCTTCGCGTACACGACGATCATCACTTTCTAAAAACTGAATGTAACGACCATGTGTAATTTCTACTTCTTCTCCATCCTCACCTTTAATAGATGGGAATTTCAAATCCGCATTATTCAACATACCAAATGTATTACTTGATGCACTCATTACTTCAGATGCTTCTGCTAATAGAGCCTCTTCTGCTTCAGATAATACGTGCGGGCGTTGACGCGTAATTTCTTCTAATGCATGTTCATATATACTTAAGTCTCTATTTTCTTTCAAGAATGTTTGCAGTGTATCTTCTGAAATCGATAAAATTTCAGGCACAATATATGCTGTACTACTGGATACTTGTGAATATAAATTTGTCGCGCGATCATTTAATGCTTGATACACAGAGTTTGTTGTATCTTGATCGTAACGCATATGTGCATATGTATATAGCTTACCTAATCGCATTGAAATTTCATCTTCATATTGCAATGCTTCAAGTAAATTGTTCGCAGAGTCACCAAGTTTCCCTTTAAATTCAGTTAACTTCGGTAATAGATCTTTAATAGCTTGAAATTCTTTTTCCCATTCTGCATCTGTTTGGAAAATATCTTCTAATCGCCACGTACTTGATTCTTCAATCTCGTTGCGATCTGGTAATGTTTTTGCTGTGTTTTGTTCAGACATCCTTTAAGCCCTCCTTTAAATATCTCTACTTACATACAATTCGATTTTTTCTTATGTAATTCCTTCACGATCAGTCTTTATTATATCCCCTTTTCCTTCTCTCATGTTGTACTTTGCCTCAAATAAAGATAAGGCATACGCTAAGCAAACTTCATCATATTTCATAACTTCCTGCTCTGTTTTTAACATAGTTATCCCCCTTATTTTCCGGTACTTATAAGTCCCTACTTTCTGCAATATACCTGTATAGCATAAAAATGTCATATATTCAGTAACCGCCACTTTCCATATATGCTGTGAAAAGTACGGGAGCATGCGCCTTTTCGTATACTTTTTCACATAACTACACACATATTGAAGGGAAAGGCAATCTCCTACCATAAGCTCACCTACACACTTCATATATAGAAAAGCTTGCCATATAAATGGATTTGTTTGAAAAGCAAATGAAGACGGGAGCGGCACACCGATTTCAGAAGGAAAATTTGCTGGGGTACATCTACATTGATATAAGAGGCGTAATAATGACTTATGATTATAATTCCAAATAGGCAGAGCGTTTTGACGAAAATAGTCCTTTCGCTTCTTCCATTCTCGGTCTAATATTTCCTTTTGGAAAGGAACAGAAGAAAAGAGTATTTCAAAAGTAGTCGTTTCAATTGGTAAATATATAATATGCGAGAAAGAGACGCTTGTAGAAAATGAAGTGATAAATGCGCATTTCATAAATGATTTTTGTTTTGAACAGAAGAAAATAAGAAGTGGCTGAGGATAAGATTGTAAGGAGAAAGCCATAAGTGAGGAGAATTTCATCCAATAGGCAGAGTGCTTTTTCAATTGATTTCCACCAATGATCCAAATGACCTGTATACCAACTTGCCAATACGAATAGGTTCGTTTGTACAACTGCTCTATAGAAAGATTTGCACACTGGTATTCAATCGCAATTTTTCTCCCTGCTCTCTCTATGAAAATATCTGGTCGTTGCTGAATCTCTGGAAGATAATGCTCTATATCTACATGAAAATTTTGCTGTTCGAACCACCTATATAACAATTCTTTACCATGCATATGATATATAGATTCTGCTTCATAAAATGCTAAACATGAATCCACTTTCTTATGAGCAAAATGCCACTTTTTTTGTTTCCCTAATTTCATTTGCACTTCCTTCCCACAAGCTATGCAAAAGAAGCTCTCCATTTTACGCATACGGTGTAAAAGCTCTTCATCATGATGATAGAGTAGATGAATTTTTTCTCCGTTTTCTCTTTTGGCGATAAACATCGGAATCACACCCTTTCAGCTCCTTATATTCTACAATTTGTTACAAATTCCTTTAAAAAAGAGATGTCCCAATTTCGGACATCTCTTTTTATAATAAAGGCGATAATAGGCGATACGTTGATTCAACAATTCGTCTATGAAGACGCCTTTTATGAAAACGATCGACATGAATTTCACTGGATTCTTCTAAATCGTCTTTAAAATCTTGAACAAGTTTTCGAATGCTATCTGTATCATATAAAAAGGCATTTACTTCAAAGTTCAAATGAAAACTTCTCATATCCATATTAGCTGTCCCAATTGAAGCTAAATCAGAATCGACAATGACAACTTTACTATGGAGAAAACCTTTTTCATATTCATATATCTTTACCCCTGCATCTAAAAGCTCTGGGAAGTACGATCTCGATGCGTAAAAGACAGTGCGCTTATCAGGCTTACTCGGCATTAACAAACGAACATCAATACCAGCAAGTGCAGCTACCTTTAATGCAGATAAAATATCATCATCCGGAATGAAATATGGCGTCGCAATCCAAATGGATTTCCGCGCTGAAGCAATCATGGCAAAATATAAATGTTTAATGGTTTCCCATTTATTATCCGGTCCACCTCCAACGAGCTGCACACCTCCCCAATGATCCCCCTCAACTGCTTTCGCTTGTAAATATTCAGGGGCTAGCACAGCCTCACCAGTCATATAAAACCAATCTTGAAGGAAAATAAGCTGTAAACTTTGTACAGCTTCACCACGCAAATATAAATGCGTGTCTCGCCAAAAGCCGAAGTACTTATCCTTCCCTAAATATTCATCACCAATATTTAAACCTCCTACAAATCCTTCATTTCCATCAATAATAACGATTTTTCGGTGGTTTCTATAATTAATCTTATCGTTTAAAATCGGAAAGCGCACAGGAAAGAACGGGATCATTTCGACACCTGCATCGTTTAATTCTGCAATATACGATTTGGATAATTTAAAACTACCAACCGCATCATACAAAAAACGAACGACTACGCCTTCTTTTGATTTTTGTATTAAAATATCTTTAATTTCTGTTCCAAGCTTATCATCACGCACAATGTAATATTCCATATGAATGTGGTGTTTCGCTCGTTTTAATCCATCTAAAATGGCCTGAAACGTTTCATCTCCATTTGTTAATGTTCTCGTTTCAGTTTGAAATGAAATATTTAAAGCGCCTAAGCGATCCGCTAAACGAAATAACAGCTCTTGATGCTTATGATTGCGCAAAATCCGTTCTTCGTAATCTTCATGCCCCTTATATTGTAAAAACGCTTGTTCATCGAGCAGCGCCTTCTTTTGGAACATTCTCTTCCTCCGAAAGTTCTGTCCAAATAATAAATAAGCGAAGAATCCAAATACCGGAAAAATACCTAACACAATGAGCCATGTAAGTGTTTTAGACGGATGACGGTTCTCTAAGAAAATAACGCAGCCAATTAAAAATGCAGATACCGTAAATAAAATACTAATAATACCTAAAATCGAAACATCTTTTATCCCAATTACATCCGAATAAAATGCAACATCAATAAACATACGTAACGAAACAAATAATGCGAACAATAGTAAAACAAAGAAAATCAACTTTAACGTATTTTTCATCTCTTACCTCCTTACTAAGAAAGCTTTCCTATTCTTCATATAAAAAGCCGATTTCATACTACAGAAATCGGCCTACGTTTTAGCAGGAAAATTATTGCGAATTGTTTCAAGCGCATGCTCTTTCACAATTTGTTTCCCATACTCACTTACACGATGAATTGTTAAAGTTGATTCTTCTCCGTATTCTAAAACAATACTTAAAATACGATCAATTTCTTCTTCATCATGTAGCACTTCATCGAATTCCACATATACATAATAGCGGTTCTCAAATGAATATAGCTCATCTTTTATATCCTCAAAGATAAGACGATGACTTAATGAAATGACATCTTCAAAATCATTAAACTTAATTAAAAAGCCAAACGTACCATCTTCGTTAAAGTTTGTTCCTGCTTGTTCTTCTACCTCTTCCACTAATTCTTGCTGGAATAATGATTCAATACCTTCATCTAGAGGAATGTCTATAATTTTATCTACACCTATCGGTAGTTCTAACTTTTGTCCATCCTTTGAAAGCTCTGCTTTCGTGACAAGTACTTCAATCCCTTTATCGACTGCTTGCACTTGAATCCATAACGGCCCATCAATAAAGAAATCATCATGATCACGAGCTTCGTCCATCATCTCCCAAAAGAGCTCTTCACTTCGTTCGCGGTCGTACCAAATCTCTTCACGATTAAACCCTCTGTCCTCTATATCAATGTACGTAATAAAAAATTTCATCGTATGGTCATTAATTCTTTCAATATCCAAAATACAACTCTCCCTTCCTGCTTAGAATTGTTATGAAGGGATTCCCCACTCATATGACAAATCAATAGATTCTTGTACTCTCATTTTATGATAAGATTCTCCAGAATGGAAATAAAATCGATTTATTTTACAAAAATAGTTATATGCCTATCTTTATTCGACCATCTACACAAATATATCATTATAGCGATTTCTCACTCATAAAAAATTTGGACATACATTTCCACCTTCCCCCGTACACTGTAATAAAGTGAAACTGTTATTAGAGAAGATTATTTAATCTCTCTCTTCACAACATACATATAGTTCGCTTATTAAAACATCATAAATGGAGGCAGACGAATGGACTTAGAGTTTTTAACATCTGTACTAATGATTGTCGGTATCGATGTTGTATTAGGTGGTGACAACGCAATTGTCATCGCACTAGCTAGCCGAAATTTACCTGAATCAAAGCGAAATAAAGCCATTTTGATCGGTACTCTTTTAGCAATCGTACTAAGAATTGTCCTTACTATACTAGCTGTCTATTTACTCGACATTCCATTTCTGCAACTGACCGGGGGCGTTTTACTTACATTAATTGCAGTAAATTTACTAACTGATAATAGCAACGATCTTTCTTCTATTCAAGGAAAAACAACTTTATTTCAAGCTGTGCGTACAATAGTATTCGCGGATCTCGTTATGGGATTTGACAACGTTATTGCCATTGCAGGAGCAGCTCACGGAAGATTTTCACTCGTAATAATCGGCTTACTCATTTCTATCCCGATTATTATTTGGGGCAGCAAACTCATTTTAATACTTATGGAACGCTTTCCATTCCTCATTTATTGCGGGGCAGCGATTCTCTCCTATACAGCAGGAAAAATGGTCACACATGAAGACCGACTTGCAACCTTTTTTCATAACAACCCGAGTTTCACTGCAAGCATTCCGTACTTGTTTATTTTCACCATTTTATGCATCGGCTTTATCGTTCAACAAGTTCGATTACGCAATGTGAAACATTAAAAAAAACCTTCTACTATATAATAGGTAGAAGGTTTTCATATTATTATAATTAATTTACAAGACGCTGTGCTTCACGCAATTGGAACGTTCTTACTGTACGTGGTAAGAAGCGGCGGATTTCGTCTTCATTGTAACCTACTTGAAGGCGTTTCTCGTCAATCATAATTGGACGACGTAAAATCCCTGGATAGTCACGGATCATCTTATATAAATCTTGAAGTGGTAAAGACTCTAAGTTTACATTTAATTCTTGGAAAACTTTCGAACGAGTAGAAATAATCTCATCCGTCCCGCTTTCTGTCATACGTAAAATCTCTTTAATTTCCTCAATTGTTAATGGATCTGAGAAAATATTACGTTCTGTATAAGGAATATGATTTTCCTCTAGCCATAACTTCGCCTTTCTACAAGACGTACAGCTTGGAGAACTATATAATGTTACCATACAAAGCTCACTCTCCTTAAAGAGTACAAATTCTGTACTAATTACAGTTTAAATTTCTAAATCCAGCAATTTTTTGCGATACCTTGTCTTAAAACAAAGTGCAAAAATCGCATTTCATGTAAGCAACAACTTTTAGCAAACAACAATTACTTTTAATAAGTAACTTCTATAATCATTATACAATAGATTTTGCAAGAAATATACAGTAAATTTCCTTCTAATTGAGAAAACTCTTCCGTGTATTCCACTGCTATGTAACATGACCACACTTATATTAACTGTTCTTTAACACTAACCTTCAACCCTCTTAACGCTTGCTTTTCATAGATTTTTCATGTGATATATAGTTATTTTCTCATAATCTTTCCTATGAAAAAGAGAACGTTTTCTTACCTTTTCCTGATAAATCAATTAAGAAATGTAAGACTATATAAGTGAGAATAAAAAGAACATTTGTTCTTATTTTAACAAACATTCTCATTCATGTCTATACGATTTCTAAAATAAATCAATTATTTTTCTGACATTTCTTTCTTTTTTATCTTTTATCTCATACAATAAAAATACAGACAGGCAAAGGGGGAATTTTCAAATGATTGCTTTTTTTATTGATTTTGTCACTGTTGCGGCCCTCATCATCGGAATAACAGCATTGATTGGTGTCATTACAAATAGCATTGGTGAAAAACTCTTTGGCGGGAAAGAAAAGATGAAGTTTGTTAATAAAAGCTTGGATGTTCAATCCGGCTGGAATCAAGTTGGCGGGAAAGGCATTTATAAGAAACGTACGTATTAAAAAAAAGCAGGTAATCACCTGCTTTTTTCTTATTTCTCTACTGACGCCCATTTAAAGCTTAAGTCGCCGCCATATTTATGGTTGTACATATTTTTAATTGATTCTCTTTGTAAGTATGCTCTACCACGTTGATATACTGGAACAATTGCAGCATCATCAAGTAACATTTTCTCCGCTTCTAGTAAGCTTTTCCAACGAGCATTTACATCGCTTCCATCTTTCTTTGCTTTCATGATAATTTCATCATATTTCGGGTTAGAATATTTCATTTTATTTTGTGATCCATCAGTTACGAACATATCAAGATATGTAATTGGATCTGGGAAGTCTGCACTCCATCCAGAGAATGACATGACGAAATCGCCCGCATCTTCTAATTTTAGTTTTTGTGCAAATGGTTGTTGTTTAATTTTCACTGTTAAACCTGGTAAATTCTTTTCTAACTCACCTTTTAAATATTCACCCGTTTTCTTCGATAATTCAACATCTTCATTTAATAACTCTAATTCGATTTCATTTTTACCAAGCTCTTTTTTACCAGCTTCCCAATATTTCTTCGCTTCTTTCACGTTTGGTTTTACAATATCTCCATTTACAGCACGGAAGTCCTTTTTATCCGGTCCTTTAATGAAGTTATCAGGAATTAATCCTGTTGCTGGCTTAGAACCGTTATTTAATAATGTATCAACGAACGGCTTACGTTCAAAAGCAAGTGAAATTGCTTTACGAATATTTTTATTTGCTAACGCTGGATCTTTTTGATTTAAACGAAGGAAGAATACAGATGTATCTTCTACTGTTTGGAAATCTGGTTTTCCTTTATATTTATCGATGAACTCTGCTAATAACGTCGCTCGATCGACTGCGTTTGTTTCATATAAATTAATTGGCGTGGACGTATCTTTTACAATATTAAAGTTTACTTCCTCAATCTTCACTTCTTTATTGTCCCAATATGACGCGCTCTTTGTCATTTTAAAGCTACGTTCATGTTGCCAATCACTTAGTGTAAATGGTCCGTTATAAAGTGTTGTATTCGCTTCCAAACCAAACTTCGTACCTTGCTCTTTCACAAACTTTTCATTCACAGGATAGAAGATTGGATATACCATTAAATCTACAAGATATGGAATTGAATTGTCTAATTCCACTTCTAATGTATAATCATCAATCGCTTTTACACCTAATTGATCTGGACTCATCTCTTTTTTATTAATTTTCTCTGCATTTTTTATATCATACATAATGTACGCAGATTTCGCAGCTGTATCTGGGTTAATTGCTCTTTGCCATGCGTACACGAAATCTTTCGCCGTCACAGGCTCACCATTCGACCATTTTGCGTCTTCACGTAATTTAAATGTATATTTTTTACCGTCTTCTGACTTTTGGAATTCCTTTGCTACACCTGGAACAAGCTTATCATCTTTTCCTAAACTGTATAAGCCTTCCATCGTATTAGTCATTACTCTTGAAGAAACTGCATCAGCTGATAACGCTGGATCCATCGTTGGAATTTCTTGTGTTTCAATTAAGTTAATGACTTGCTTCGCACCGCTTTTCCCGCTATCCCCTTTTGCGTTCGCTTGCGGCTCATCTTTTTGGTAGCTACATGCCCCTAACATCATGCTCATCGCTACTGTTGATACTACAAAAACTGGCATCTTTTTTTTCATACTTCCACCCTCCACAAAAATGTTAGCCCTTTCATTTTCAAAAAAAAAAAAAAAAAAAAGAAATATATATATGTTCTAATAATTCATATTATACACACAAATATATTTTTTGTATATTTATATTTCTATTTTATTAAAATTTTCTGTTAAAAAATAAACCTTTGTAAACGTTTCATATTGCTGTTTTTCCTTACTAAAGCGTTGAAAATAGTTGTTTTTATATTTTTTCTAAATTATCAGAGAAAAACAAAATTTATATCTCATAATACTTTTCGCATAATTATCCTTCTCTTTTTATCATAAAATAGCGCTCCCTTCATAATAAAGATATGTAGGTTAAAATGAGTGCAAAGGATAAGAAAGTATGTTACGATACACTTTGCTAAAAATAGATATCGGTAAAGAGGGGACGGACATGACAGCAATTCAGGCAAAAAACGGGCCTACTGAGAAACTAAGTTTATTCTTATTAACATGGCCTATTTTTCTAGAAGTTTTTCTATTTATGTTAATGGGGATCGCTGATACTTTCATGTTAAGTGCATTATCAGACGATGCTGTATCTGGGGTTGGTGCAGCGAATCAATATCTCCATATCGCTATTTTGGTACTAGAAGTCATCGGGAACGGCGCAGCTATCGTCGTATCTCAATACCTCGGTTCCAAACGTTTTATGGAAGCATCTAAAATATCAGCTTTAGCCGTCACATTAAATTTAGTGGTCGGACTCGTTATAAGCGCTGGTTTTCTTTTATTTTCAAAACATATGATGATGGCAATGAACTTACAAGACGATGTACTCATGTATGCACAAAGCTATTTATCTATCGTCGGAGGAGCTATTTTCCTTCAAGCTATTATTAATTCATTAGCCGCAATTATCCGCGTACATGGCTTCACAAAGCAAGCGATGTTTATTTCACTTGGAATGAATATTATTCATATCGCTGGAAACTACGTACTCATTTTCGGGAAATTCGGTTTCCCAGAACTCGGTGTACAAGGGGCTGCCATTTCTTCTGCTGTCAGCAGGCTAATCGCACTTATCGTTTTCTTCTGGTTACTGTACCGCGTTATGGAATACCGTGTAAAATTACAATATTACTTCACCTTATCAAAAGAATACATCGGGAAAATTTTAAAGATCGGGATTCCATCTGCATTTGAGCAGGTTATGTATCAAGCTTGTCAAATTGTCTTCTTATACTATGCAACATACTTAGGAACAGAATCATTAGCGGCTAGACAATACGCTACTAACATCTCTATGTTCACTTATTTATTCGCCATTGCGATCGGTATGGGAACGGCAATTATTATCGGTCGCCTTGTTGGCGGTGGTGAAAAAGATGAAGCGTATGAACGTGTATGGAAAAGTGTAAAATGGGCAATTGGAGTCACTTTATGTATGGTTGCTCTCGTTATTACATTCCGCACACAATTAATGGGACTATTTACAGATAATCCGCACATTATTACATTAGGTGCGTCAGTTCTTTTACTAAGTGTACTACTTGAAACGGGACGTACGATGAACATCGTTATCATCAATTCACTTCGTGCAGCTGGTGATGCAAAGTACCCAGTTTTAATCGGTGCATTCTCTATGGTGTTAATGAGTTTACCACTCGGTTACTTTTTCGCCTTCCATTTAGATATGGGGCTCATTGGTATTTGGCTAGCGATTGCTATTGACGAATGGACGCGTGCCATTATTATGTTCTTCCGCTGGAAAAGCAGAGCGTGGGAGCGTTATGCACTCGTTACACCTGAAGAAAAAGAAGAGACTGTTTCTGTTCAGGTGCAATAACACTCGTTTAATCAAGATGAATTCATTGGTAAATAACATTTATATTCACTTACCGACAAATGTTAGCAATACAACTGTTTATATAGTAGAAAAAGAGCCATCTTTCTGTAACGGAAGAATGGCTCTTTTGATTATTGATAAATCTCTTTATATTTCTTATATTCCGCTTCAGAACATAACACGAAATGTCCTGGGCGAATTTCACGCATTGTTGGTGCTTCACTACCATAATCATGCTGTGACGGATCGTATACAATACGTTTACGATTACGCTCATAATCTGGATCTGGAAGTGGAATTGCTGATAATAGTGATTTTGTATATGGATGAATTGGATTCGCATATAACTCATCACTTGTTGTTAGCTCAACGATTTGACCACGATACATTACGCCAATGCGGTCACTAATGTATTTTACCATTGATAAATCATGGGCAATGAATAAGTATGTTAAACCTTTTTCTTTTTGTAATTTTTTCAGTAAGTTTACAACTTGCGCCTGGATTGATACGTCAAGTGCTGAGATTGGCTCATCGGCAATGATAAATTCAGGTTCTACAGCAAGTGCGCGTGCGATACCGATACGTTGACGTTGTCCACCTGAGAATTCATGTGGGAAACGGTTTGCGTGCTCTTTATTTAAACCAACTGTATTTAACAGCTCATGAACACGTTCCATACGCTCTTTTTTGCCTTTTGCTAATCCGTGAATATCAATACCTTCTGCGATAATATCCCCTACTGTCATACGAGGATTTAATGATGCATATGGATCTTGGAAAATCATTTGCATTTTACGGTTGAACTTCTTCAGTTCTGCGCGTGATTTTTTACCATGTACATTTTCACCATCGAACAATACTTCACCAGCAGTTGCATCATATAAACGAATAATCGTTCTTCCAGTTGTCGATTTACCACAACCTGATTCTCCTACAAGACCAAATGTTTCTCCGCGGTAAATATCAAATGAAATATTATTAACCGCTTTGACAACACCACCACTCACGTCGAAGTGCTGCTTTACATTTTTTACTTCAATTAATTTCTCACGTTGTTTAGTCATGTTGTTCACCTGCTTTCATTTGAAGAATGCGTTTTTCAACGACTGCCGGCGGTTTTACTTCTGGAGCTTGCTCGTGAAGTAACCAAGTTGCCGCATAGTGTGTATCACTTACTTTAAATAAAGGTGGGTCCATTTCAAAATCAATTTTCAGTGCCTGTGGGTTACGTGGTGCAAAAGCATCTCCCTTTGGCGGCTTCAATAAATCTGGAGGCGTTCCAGGGATTGCATATAGCTCTTCTTCTGAACCATCTAAACTTGGCATAGATGCAATTAAGCCCCAAGTGTACGGATGTTTTGGATTGTAGAAAATTTCATCTACAGTTCCGATTTCAACAACTTTACCAGCGTACATAACTGCCACGCGATCAGCAACGTTTGCCACTACACCTAAGTCATGCGTAATGAAAATGATTGCCGCTTCTGTTTTTTGCTGAATGTCTTTCATAAGCTCTAAAATTTGCGCCTGAATTGTAACGTCTAGCGCTGTTGTCGGCTCATCGGCAATTAATAATTTTGGATTACAAGCTAACGCCATCGCAATAACTACACGCTGTCTCATACCACCTGAGAATTGGTGAGGATATTGTTTTAAGCGCGCTTCCGGATTTGGAATACCTACAAGGTCGATTAATTCTAATGCAACTTTACGTGCATCTGCTTTACTCATTCCTTGGTGTTTAATAAGGCCTTCCATAATTTGATTTCCAATTGTCATCGTTGGGTTTAATGATGTCATTGGATCTTGGAAAATCATCGCGATATCTTTACCGCGCACCTGTTGCATTTCTTTTTCTGTTAATTTCGTTAAGTCACGACCTTCAAATATGATTTCACCGTTTTTAATACGACCTGGAGGATTCGGAATTAATCCCATTAACGCTTTAGAAGTAACTGATTTCCCAGAACCAGATTCTCCTACAATCGCTAATGTTTCTCCTTTTTTCAAATCAAAAGTAACACCGCGTACAGCTTGTACTTCACCTGCATGTGTATCAAAGGAGACTTGCAAATCTTTTACCTCTAGCAATGTTTTCATTTTTACTTCTCCCCTCTTTTACTTACGCATTTTTGGATCTAACGCGTCGCGTAATCCGTCTGCCATTAAGTTGAATGCTAAGATTAACATACTGATGACAACCGCTGGGATGAACATCATATGTGGATACGTTTGAATTGATTTATAACCGTCATTTACAAGAGAACCAAGTGATGCGAATGGTGGCTGAATACCTAAACCGATGAAGCTTAAGAACGCCTCACCAAACACCGCTGTTGGAATTGTAAACATTGTCATTACGATAATTGGTCCCATTACGTTCGGGATTAAGTGTTTTACAATTAATTGTGTATTTGTTGCACCTAATGTACGAGATGCTAATACATATTCTTGGTTTTTTAATTTTAGGATTTGTCCACGAACGATACGCGACATCCCTATCCAACCTGTAATTGCCATTGCGAGTGTAATTGACCATATACCAGATCCCATAATGATTACCATTAAAATAACGATGATTAAGTATGGAATACCGTTAATAATCTCCATAACACGTTGCATAATGTTATCTACTCTACCGCCATAGAACGCTGAAATACCTCCATAAGCAACCCCAATTACTAAGTCAATCGCTGCTGCTAAAAGAGCGATATATAACGATACACGTGTACCTTCCCATGTTCTTGTCCATAAATCGCGGCCAAGATCATCTGTACCAAACCAGAAATACTCTTTAATATCACGTTTTTCATATTGGTCAACGCCATATTGATCTGTACCGTCAAATGGTAGCCAATGAACATTTTCAATAACTGGAATTTTCGGTGGTAATTTCGCACGACCTAAGTCTTGCTCTTTATACGAATGCTTACTTACCATCGGTCCTAAAATTGCTAGTAAGATAATAAGCGCTAATAAAACTAAACCGAACATTGCCCCTTTATGTTGGAACAAACGTCTTCTTACATCTTGCCAAAACGTTAAGCTTGGACGGGCAATGACTTCATTATCAACATTATTTTGATTGGCTTGTTGAAATAAATCTGGAGATAATTTTTGTACATCTTTCATCATTTTTTCCCTCCCGCTAAACGAATACGAGGATCAATAATTCCGTATAAAATATCAACAATGAAAATAACTAAGATGAAAATCGCACTATAGAAAATTGTAGTTCCCATAATAACTGTATAGTCATTCACTGTAATAGATTTAACGAACTGTTCCCCTAGTCCTGGTACAGCATAAATTTGCTCAATAACTAATGTACCTGTAATTAATCCTGCAACCATTGGTCCTAAAATTGTTACAACTGGAATTAACGCGTTGCGAAGTGCGTGTTTGATAATGATAACGCCTTGGCTAATTCCTTTCGCTTTCGCTGTTAAAATGTAGTCAGCTTGCATAACTTCAATCAACTCCGCACGAGCGAAACGTGCAATTGTTGCGATAACTGCCATCGATAAAGCGATTGTAGGCATTACTGTAAACTCTGGTCCTTTCCAGAATGCTACTGGGAACCATCCAAGTTTTACCCCTACGAAATATTGTAGTAATGCGGCGAATACGAACGATGGTACCGACATCCCGAGTACGGAAATAATTGTCGCCCCATAATCGACCCACGTATTGTTACGAAGTGCCGCAATGATTCCTAAAATTAAACCGATAAATGTTCCTAATATAATCGCTTGTAAACCAAGTTGTGCTGATGGTCCAATGCGATCCACAATCATATCTGTTACTGGACGGTTATCATATTGGAATGATACCCCTAAATCACCTTTTGCTAAGTTACCTAAGTAACGTGCATATTGAACTGGCACTGGATCATTTAAACCATATTTTTCAAGAATGATTTCTTTTTGTGCCGGTGATAACTTCTCCTGGTTTTTAAGCGGAGAACCCGGAAGTAATTTCATCAAAAAGAAAGTCAGTGTAGTAATTAAAAATAATGTCAAAGCCATGTACACGAAACGTTTTAATACATAACGTCCCATAGTCAAGCACCTCCCCGTTTTTCTCAAAAGCAATAAGATAGTTTTAAATATTCTTACTTTTATTTTTTAAAAATAAGAGCACATGCCCATCATAGGCATATACCCTTATTCATGATGGAAACCATTTTTAGTTTTTGAGTTCAACCCACTTATAGCTAAATTCCCCGCCATATTTATGTTCTAATAGACCTGTAATAGATTGGCGTTGTAAATAAGCTTTTCCTGGTTGATATACTGGAGCTATCGCTGCATCTTCAAGCAGTTGTTTTTCTGCCTTTAATAGAGCATCCCAGCGAGCTTGTACATCAACTTCTGTTTTTGCTTTTTTAATTAAATCATCATATGCTGGATTTGCATAATTTACTTTGTTTTGTGCATTACCTGTCGTATACATTTCAAGGAATGACATTGGATCCATATAATCTGGACTCCATCCCGCATATGACATTGCATAATCTCCACTTGCTTCAAGTTTTAATTTTTGTGCAAATGGCTGCATTTTAGTTGGAACTGTTAAACCTGGTAAGTTCTTTTCAAATTGGCCTTTTAAGTACTCTCCGATTTTTTTCGCATCATCAGTATCAAAGTTTAATAGCTCTAACTCTACTTTGTCTACACCAAGTTCTTTTTTACCAGCTTCCCAGTATTTTTGAGCTTCTTTAATATCCTCTTTTATAAGCTTTCCGTTTTCTTCACGGAAGTCTTTTCCATTCGGACCTTTTGCTAAGCCTTTCGGAACAAAACCATATATACCCTCTGAACCATCGTTTAAGATAACTTTTCCGATATTTTCACGTTCAAAGGACATTGCAATTGCTTTTCGGATATTTTTATTTGCTAAAAATTTATTCTTTTCATTTAAGCGAATAAATTGTGTAGATGGTCTCTTAATCGTTTTGAAATCAGCATCTGATTTGTATTTATCTACAAACTCTGATGTTAACACTACACGATCAATTGCTTTCGTTTCATATAAATTTATAGCAGTTGAACGATCCTTAACAATATTGAAGTTTATTTCCTCAAGTTTTACTTCTTTATTTTCCCAATACGTTGGATTTTTCTTAAGTTGGAAACTTTGTTCATGCTTCCATTCATTTAATACGAATGGACCATTGTAAAGTGTCGTATTGGATTCTAATCCAAATTTCGCTCCTTGTTCTGTTACAAATTTCTCATTCAAAGGATACAATGTTGGATAGACTGTTAAACTTACAAAATAAGGAACAGGGTTATCTAATTCCACTTCAAGTGTATGATCATCAATTGCCTTTACACCAAGTTCTTCAACTGGCAATTCTTTTTTGTTAACTTTCTCCGCATTTTTAACATCAAATAGTATGTAAGCAAACTTGGCACCCGTGTTGGAATCTACAGCTCTTCTCCAAGAATAAACGAAGTCTTTCGCTGTTACAGGTTCACCATTAGACCATTTCGCATCTTCACGTAACTTAAATACATACTTTTTGCCATCCTCTGATTTCTCATAAGATTTAGCGACACCTGGAACAAGTTTATCGTCTTTCCCCAGACGATATAATCCCTCCATTGTGTTATTCATGATGTTAGAAGATGTTGCATCTGTCGATAACGTCGTATCCATAGTTGGAATTTCAGCTGTCTCAGTTAGATTTAAAACTTGCTTATTTGAGGATTTTTCTTTTGCGCCTGCTTTATTATCCTCTTTTTGGTAACTACAAGCCCCTAACATACTGACTGTCAACGTCGATGCAAGTATTAACGGTATCTTTTTCTTCATGTTGTGTTACCTCCCCTAATTGCACTTCCTGTACCCTCACTTGTAAAAAAGTAGAATTGAAAGAATAATCTCCAAGTTTCTACAATTTTCATTATACATATAATATAACAATTGTGAATATAGTTTTTTGTTTTTTTGTTAAAATTTTTAATAAAATGTTTATTTTTTAATTTTTTTGTAAAGGGATACGTTAACATTGCTACTATCATCTTGAAATCAGACCTTTAATTGCGTATAATTTTCAAAAAATTAATTCTAGTACATATTATAGCTTTTATAGTATAATAATTCTAGTAATATTTTGACGGAGGGGAACATTTTGAATAAAGTTTTTTTTCATACTTGTATACTAATTTTCATAGCGATAATCGCTTCTAGTATTGGCGCATTCCTCGTTTCATCGCAATTTTTGTTGAATTTTGTCAACATCTCGTTTTATATCGCACTATTTTTTATTCTTATAGGCGGTTTTTTATTCATATTTCAAAATGGATTTTTTAACGTAACAATTTACGCTTTCCAAAGAGTATTTGGTACGAACAAAAAAATTGACTCTTTAATTGAAGAAGTAGAGGAACCTACCGATAAGAAAGAACGTATTTATAAAACATATTCATTCAAATGGACGTATCCAATTTGCATTACCGGTATCGTTCTTGGGTTGTTCTCGACTCTCATTAGCTTTACTATTTTGATGTAGTTTGCAAACACTATCCCATATGATATAATAATCAGCAAAACATTTTGTTATAAAACTTTAGTTCTTTCATATTAAAAGAGCTCAGGTAACAATAAATAAATTTATATGTATGCGATGATAAAGAAGAGTACATATTGAGGCAATTTCAGAGAGCTTGTGGCTGGTGTGAACAAGTAATTGTACAATGTGGAATGGGCTTTTGAGCACCAAACCGAACCGAAAGTAGTAGGCTTTGGCGTTATATCCAAACGTTATTATGGATTAGAGAGATTTCACAGTAGTGAAATAATTAGGGTGGTACCGCGGTCCATTCGTCCCTATAGTTTTTGGGATGAATGGGCTTTTTTGTTTGCCTTCTCTTCCCCCATCACGCATTCAAATTTAGGAGGAATTACTTATGTCAGTTATCTTTTCTGGTATTCAGCCGAGTGGAACGATTACACTTGGAAACTATTTAGGAGCTATGAAGCAATTTACAGAGCTTCAAAATGAACACGACTGTTATTTCTGTATTGTAAACCAACATGCGATTACAGTACCTCAAGATCCCGTACAACTTCGTAAAAATATCCGCAGTCTTGCTGCACTTTATGTAGCATGCGGTATCGACCCTGAAAAAGCTACTTTATTTGTACAGTCAGAAGTGCCAGCACACGCTCAACTAGGATGGATTATGCAATCAGTTGCTTACGTTGGAGAATTAGAGCGTATGACGCAATATAAAGATAAAGCATCAGGTAGAGATTCAGTTCCAGCTGGATTACTAACGTATCCACCATTAATGGCTGCTGATATTTTACTTTACAACACTGAAATCGTACCTGTTGGTGATGATCAAAAACAACATATGGAATTAACACGTGACCTAGCAGAGCGTTTCAACAAGCGCTTCCGTGAAGTATTCACAATTCCTGAAATTCGCATTCCAAAAGTAGGGGCTCGCGTTATGTCACTAACAGAACCTACGAAAAAAATGAGTAAATCTGATCCAAATCCAAAATCAATGATCAGCATGCTTGATGAACCAAAAACAATTGAAAAGAAAATTAAGAGTGCCGTAACTGATTCTGAAGGTATCGTGAAATTCGATAAAGAAAACAAACCTGGTATCTCTAACTTATTAACAATCTACTCTTCATTCTCTGGAAAAACAGTTGAAGACATCGAAGCAATGTACGAAGGCAAAGGATACGGAGACTTCAAAGGCGACCTAGCACAAGTAGTCGTAGAAGCAATTCGTCCAATCCAAGACAAATATAACGAACTAATCAGCTCACCAGAACTAGACGAAATTCTAGACAAAGGTGCCGAAAAAGCAAACCGCGTTGCATTCAAGCAACTACGCAAAGTAGAAAACGCAATGGGACTAAGCAGAAAACGGAGGTAATTTATAAAGCGGAAGCGGCTCGTTCAGAATGTAAGGGGGATGGAGCTCCTGACGTAGAGGCGGGGTTTGCCTCGCAGGAAGGCGCGAAGCCATCGAACATTCTTGCCGCTGGAGCTGGATTTCTATAAAAAGCGGAGGCGACTGCTTAGCCCTGACGGCTAAGGTTCTTTCCCACAGAAGGTGCTTTTTACCTTCTCGTGGGGAAGGTTCTTAGACGCGAAGGGCTAGGAGCCGGAGCTAAGTTGTACCAATTAAAAAAACCGCCAATTGGCGGTTTTTTTAATTTACCTTTTGCTCGTTTTCCATTTCCCATAACTTTTCAAAAAATGGCTGTCCTTTTACGAGACGCTCGCATAATTGTTCGTGCTTCTCAGACCAGCCTGTTTTCGCTTCATCATACAGTTTAGCCCAAATATCTTCAAATTCCATATGTTGTACCATTCCGTATGCTGATGGATCCCACTCTGTGAACCAATAGCGAATTTCTGCTGTGTTTTTCGTTGTATGTAATTGATCTAACGCCATAAATAATAATTGTTTAAGCTGTCTTTCTTTACGAGTTAAGCCATTCATAATGAAAGGTGATGGTGATAAAATATGATGTTCTTTTTCCATTTCTTCTACTTGGAACTCATACTTTTCTGCTTGTACGTTTTCTACCATCTCATATACCATCTGCTCTTGGCGCGGTATAAGTCTGCTCTTTCGAATTGGCACATTGTAACCAATTGTGTCGATCGCAATAATTCCTTTTCCATCTGTAACTACAAAGCAATACTCTTGCTGCAAACGTTCATGATTTTTACGAATATAAGCCTTATGATGTACGTCTTCCAACATTTTTTGCGGAAGCTCTAACAATTCGTCCTCGATGTAATGATATAATGTGGAATCTACTTTTAATAATGGCACTTGATCTAATAGTTCAATCGTATCATCTTTTCGCCATTCGTAAAAATGACAAACGTTATACCCATTCTCTTCACCTTCAAACCAATTTACCCATACATCATGTAGATATAACATTCACTACCCCTCACTTCACTACTGTTTGTATCAATCATTATGTTCAATTTTCCTTAACTTTATTCCACCTAAGGAAATATATTCTAATTATTATTTTTTCTTCTATTAATACGAAAAAAACAGGAAATAGAGCTCCTGTTTTTTATATATGAAATGTATTTGCTTTATTCAATATTTCTTTCGCATCTATAGATAATAAAGAAAGTGTATCTTCTCCTTCAAAAGCTACACAGTCTTTGACAATATGAAATCCAAGTGCATAGCCAAGCATCTTCGGGTAAGAATGAAGTCCATTTAATAAGATGTCGTGCTCCCTTGTTCCTCGTTTTATACTTATTCTTTCATGTACAACGTTTTTCCAATAATACATAGCCTCTTCCTTTGAAAGATACGTCGTCCACGGTGCATTGTATTTTTCTGAATATCTTTCCGTTACTGCTTGCTCAGCTAGCCCTTCCATAATCATCGTATCAAGCAATGTATATTCTGTTTCTTTCGTCTCAATTTGATGTAACCTGCATATGTGGTGATATTCATGCGCCAATAACACTTTTAATTCTTCTACCGAATTCCGTCCACATACGAATAAGAAAATAACGTGACGCATAGATAATCCAGCCCTGCCGTTATACTCTTCTTGTACAGTTCGATTATAAGAATCTGATAATAAAATAAAGACAGGGACATCTGGACCTTTTAACCAACTTTTTAGTTTCTCATACTCCGCACGTAACTCTTTCCAAATTTCCTTTTTCTCTAACTCTTTAATTTCCTGTTCTCCTCGCATAACCGGGCGATACATACCTTTAGAAATTAAAAAGCGATACAACCTTTCTTTTGGCAGCGGGATATACTTCGTAAACTTCTCACAAAGCTTTTCTGGCCGTCCATAATATAGATGTAACCACTCAGCTGTTTCAATAACCCCCATCTTTATCCCTCCTTTTTCTTATGTATATGCAAAAAGAGAAAAAGACGTAAAATAAATAAGGAGTTTTTTCGCAATATATTGCGAAAAAACTCCTTATTCCATCTATTATTTATACGATTTAAATACTAACACTGCGTTATGACCACCGAACCCTAGTGAGTTACTTAATACTGCATTTACTTCTTGTTGTCTCGCTTTATTCGGTACGTAATCTAAGTCACATTCTGGATCTGGCGTTTCATAGTTAATTGTTGGAGGGATTACTCCGTCTGTAATTGATTTAATCGAGAAAATCGCTTCAACAGCACCAGCCGCTCCTAATAAGTGACCTGTCATTGATTTCGTTGAGCTAATCGCTACTTTATACGCATGCTCACCGAACGTTTCTTTAATTGCCATCGTTTCATACTTTTCATTCGCATCCGTACTTGTACCATGCGCATTAATGTAATCGATATCTTCTGGCTGTAGACCTGCATCAGCTAACGCTTGACGCATTGCACGCACGCCTCCTTCACCACCAGGAGCCGGCATTGTAATATGGAATGCATCACCAGTTGCACCATAACCAGCAATTTCCGCGTAAATGTGAGCACCACGAGCTAATGCGTGCTCTAATTCTTCAAGAATTAAAATACCTGAACCTTCACCCATTACGAAACCGCTACGATTTTTATCAAATGGACGGCAAGCTGTTGCTGGATCTTCATTAAATGTTAATGCTTTCGCTGAGCTAAATCCTGCGAATGCCATACTTGTTAACGGCGCCTCTGCTCCGCCTGTAATCATTGCATCTGCATCACCGCGCTGAATTGCTTTAAATGCATCACCAATTGAGTTTGCACCAGATGCACAAGCCGTTACAGAACAAGTGTTAATTCCTTTTGCTCCTGTTGCAATCGATACTTGGCCTGCTGCCATATCTGGAATCATCATCGGTACGAAGAATGGGCTCACGCGGCGCGGGCCTTTCTCAGTAAAAATCTTAAATTGTTCTTCGTATGTTTCCATACCGCCAATACCCGAACCAATCCATACACCAATTCGAGGTCCGTTTTCTTCTGTAATTTCAAGCTTTGCATCTGCAACTGCCATTTTCGCTGCTGCTACTGCATATTGTGTAAAGCGGTCCATACGGCGCGCTTCTTTTTTATCAATATATTTCTCGACTTCAAAGTCGTTAATTTCTGCTGCTACTTTTGCTGGAAACAGTTCTGGATCAATTCTTGTAAGTCGTCCGATTCCAGATACACCCTTTTTAATGTTTTCCCATGCTGTTTCAACATCTGTACCGATCGGTGTAACAGCCCCTAGTCCTGTAATTACGACCCTCTTTTTTTCCATACAAAATACACTCCTTTTTTTCTCTCAGTCCTTATTTACCCCAACGAAGAGCGACTGCTCCCCATGTTAATCCACCGCCAAAACCAACCAATATAATTAAATCACCATCTTGAATACGTCCATTTTGCAATTCCTCTACCATTGCAATTGGAATTGAAGAAGCTGATGTATTACCGAACTTCTCAATTGTCATACTCATTTTTTCTTGTGGTAGATTTAATCTCTCTCTTGCGGATTCCATAATACGAATGTTCGCTTGATGTGGTACTAAGAAATCCACATCTTCTTTCGTAAGACCAGCTTTATCTAAAACGCGAAGGCAAGAATCACCAAGTTGACGCACGGCAAATTTAAAGACTTCTCTGCCATTCATCATAACATACTCGTCTTGATAAAGATGCTTACCGCCACTTCCGTCTGCTCCTAATTCAAAGGATAGAACGCCTTTACCTTCTGAAACAGCTCCCATTACGATAGCACCGGCTCCGTCCCCAAATAGTACTGCTGTATTTCGATCGTTCCAGTCTACAATTTTAGATAGTTTATCACTACCAACTACTAATACATTTTTATAAGTTCCCGTTTGAATAAATTGCTGTGCTGTAATCATTCCGTACATAAAACCAGCACATGCTGCACTTAAATCCATTGCAGCTGCATGCTTTGCGCCAATTGCTTCTTGAATGACACAAGCTACTGCTGGAAAAGCACGATCTGGCGTTACTGTTGCTACTAAAATAAGATCGATATCCTCTCCGCTAATCCCTGCGTTTTCAAGTGCTTTTTTAGAAGCCTCTACGGCCATATATGAAGTATCTATTGTATCATCGGCAATGCGTCTTTCTGCAATTCCCGTTCTCGTACGAATCCATTCATCGGATGTTTCCATTATTTTCTCTAAATCGTGATTTGTGACTACTTTTTCTGGCACATATCTTCCGATCCCTAAAATGCCCACGTTCACACCGCAGCCCTCCGTTTTATATCAATTATTATGACTTGGTACTAATTTTAAAACATAAATGTATTTTTGTCTAGAATATATTTCAGCTAAAACATAAAGCTAGCGCATTATTCACTTTATTGTTCATTAAAAGAAACAGAAAAATACCTTTCCCTGTCTTTTCAAAATATAAAAAGACCCGAACCGCTTATACTTACGGTTCGGGCCTCTCTCCCCTCAAAAAAGAAGGGTTTTATTCTTGATCTGCTTTCCCAAGCTCATATGCTTCGTTCATAACTTTCATCAATAACTCTAACACCGGCTGCGCTTTCTCCATATCAAGCGCAATTCCATTATCATCTAAAATGGCCTTTGCTTCTGGTAAATGCTTCATTGCGATTTGTAAAAATTGCATGCTTTTCTCATTCATATTACGTTCTTCCTCTCCATTAAAACTTTCACATACATAGTGTAACACGCTCGCTATCCTTCGTATAACTCTTTATATTTTTTCATATGTGCCAATTGTTTATTTAAACCGTATTCTAACGGGGTATTTCTTTTTATCGAAATAACCTCTACAGCTTCATCTCTTTCTTCCTTATTCTCTTTATTTACTTTATCCTCTGCACGTAAAAGGTTCATACCTTTTTTCCATAATGACTTTTTACCACTAATTAAATTGTATATGCCAAGATACTCCTCGTTCATTCCATTTTCCCATAAGTATTCACATACATCTTCAACGTATAGTAGATCACTTCCGTTTTCCTCACTCGCATAATGGCACTCTTTCTCACCAAGTTCTGATAAAATAAGCTGATGATACATCATAAAAGATGGTTGCCATGGTCCATATAATGTAGGAACTCGAAATACACTATATTGTACCTCTCCTTTTTTTAACCCTTCTTCCACTCTTGAAAATAGACGTTTATTTTCGGATTCATCTGCGTTTCCTACTTTAATAGAAGAAATTAGATTTAACTTCACTTTATGCTCTTCACACAGTCTTATAATTCGCTTTAAATACTGCAATATAACTCTTTCATTTCGAAAGCCGCTTTGTTGATTTGGTTCATACAAACAAAAGTAAACTGTATCGAACTTCTCTCCTTCTACTGATTTCCAGCCATCTTCATCTCTTATCGAATAATACGTAAATAACGCATTTCGCCCAATTAACAATAACTTCTCTTCATTAATTTTTTTCATATTCTCGAATTCATCAAAATCAAGACCGTACACTTCTACTTCTTCTGCAATCATTTTATTCACAAGGTGATAACCTACAAATGTAAGTGCACCTATAATTAGTACGCGCTCCATACCACCAACCCTTTCTCCTTGAAACAAATAGCTCCTCATTTATGTATATGGGAGCTTCACAATTCTTCTTCATATTTTTTAAAGAAATCAGTCGTTTGCCTAACCATTTTATATTTCACATCTTGCAGATGGAATAAGACAGAAGTATCGCATTGATTAAATTGCCTCATTTTCTCGTATTTACGTAACAGCTGTTTTCTTCCTCTTTTTTCTTGTGTTGATACGAAAACTTTAACAGGTACACAAGACGGAAGAAGCGTAAATGATTTCTTATTTATTTTTGATTCTAATTCTTCTTCTTTGGAATCATACGCCAAACTTAATTCCTTCACGAGCCTCTTGTAAAAAAACTTATGCTCTTTCTCAAACTCCACATACTCTGGTAAATCTAAACACGGATTTAACATAATGACAGAGCGTATACATTCAGGGTATTTGTTCATCATTTCAAGTGCTACAAGCGCACCCATACCATCTGCCATAATGTGCATTTTCGCATTTAATGTCTCTTTTCTCAATACAACATCATATAAGCGTTTTGCTAGACGAACAGATTGGTCGTTTCCCCAGTGTCTTCCGTATAAATTAGAAGAAAAGACCGTGTAGCCTTTCTCAATAAGGCCATTTAAAAAATAAGATCTACCCGCATGCTGTGTCCATAAACTTGTACCATTCTCAATAAAGTAGTTGTAATCACCAAGAAGCATGACAGAAAATCCATTCGGCTTCTCCGGTAAATAAATGACGCATGGTTCTTTTTCTAAGTAAAAAAAACGTTCCGTAATACTCATTTTTCCCCCGCCTTATTTTCTAAACGTATAAAAGTACTCTTTTATAATGTATGAACGGAATGCAAATTTGCGTTGAAAAATCTACAAATATTTTTCTATATTCTTTTTTCAATTGTGTTACAATAAGGACAGATTGAACGAATAGAGGTGTAAAATATGCGTTTCATTTGGGCATTAATTTGGTCGTTCTTGCTTGTACATATGATGAGCTATGTAATCGGCTCTATGACTGGCGGTACATACGATTTTAACCAAGCGTCTATTTTCTCAGTTGTTCTTGCGGTATTGGTACTAGCAATTGCAGCTGCAATTCCAAACGAGCCAGTAGAACAACACTAAAAAAAGAGTCCGGATTTTATCCGAACTCTTTTTTATTTTACTTCACATAAACGACTAACTCATTATTTGCTACATCAACAACTACATGACTATTGTCAGTAATCGTTCCTGCAATTAATTCTCGTGCTAATTTTGTCTCAACTTGACGCTGTACATATCGTTTTAACGGACGAGCTCCGTACATCGGATCAAAACCAGCTTCTACAACAAACTCTTTCGCAGCATCTGTTAATTCTACCGT
This sequence comes from Bacillus sp. MN7755, assembly GCF_054771475.1. Classification (NCBI taxonomy): domain Bacteria; kingdom Bacillati; phylum Bacillota; class Bacilli; order Caryophanales; family Bacillaceae; genus Bacillus; species Bacillus sp. MN7755. The sequence continues at coordinate 221,198 of NZ_BTRL01000008.1, read as the reverse complement.
AATGTGACGATCATCTAAACGACCTTGTAATTCTTTTACAATTTTATCAACAATACCTTTAATTTCATTCGCTGTAAGAGGCTTGAATAAAATAATTTCATCGACACGATTTAAAAACTCTGGTCGGAAATGCCCTCTTAATTGTCCCATGACAAGTTCTCTTGATTCCTCTTTAATTGAGCCATCTGCTTCTAGACCATCTAATAAATGAGCAGATCCAATGTTTGAAGTCATAATAATAACCGTGTTTTTAAAGTCTACTGTACGGCCCTGTGAATCTGTAATGCGTCCATCATCTAACATTTGTAATAAAATGTTGAATACTTCTGGATGTGCTTTTTCAATTTCATCTAACAAAATAACGGAATACGGTTTACGTCTTACTGCTTCTGTTAATTGACCGCCCTCTTCATATCCAACATATCCAGGAGGTGCACCAATTAAGCGTGACACAGCGTGTTTCTCCATATACTCAGACATATCAATACGAATCATTTGCTCTTCACTATCGAATAAAGACTGCGCTAATGTTTTTGCAAGTTCTGTTTTACCAACACCAGTCGGTCCTAAGAAGATGAAGGAACCAATTGGACGGTTCGGGTCTTTAATACCAGCACGCGCACGAAGAACTGCATCTGATACTAAGCTTACCGCTTCTTCTTGTCCGATTACACGCTCTGATAAAATTTGCTCTAGGCGTAATAATTTCTCGCGTTCACCTTCAACGAGTTTTGCGACAGGAATACCAGTCCAGCGTGAAACAATATCAGCAATCTCTTCTTCACTTACTTCCTCACGTAATAAACGATTTTCTTGTTTATTATGCGCGCCCATTTCTTCTGCTTCTTTTAACTCTTTTTCAATAGCAGGGATTTTCCCGTGACGAAGTTCCGCTGCTTTATTTAAATCGTAGTTACCTTCTGCTTCTTCTAATTCACGGCGCAGACGCTCCAAATGTTCACGTAAGTCACGAACTTTGTGAATATCTTCTTTTTCTTTCTCCCATTTCGCTCTCATACCACTTGCAACTTCTTTTAAATCCGATAATTCACGTTGCAATGTTTTTAGACGTTCTTGACTACCAAAGTCCTTTTCTTTTCCAAGAGCTGCTTCCTCAATTTCTAACTGCATAATGCGGCGCGTTACTTCATCTAATTCTGTTGGCATAGAATCAATTTCCGTACGAATTGTTGCGCATGCTTCATCAACAAGGTCAATCGCTTTATCTGGTAAGAATCGATCTGAAATATATCGATCTGATAAAACAGATGCTGCTACAATCGCGCGGTCATGAATATTTACACCGTGATAAATTTCAAAACGCTCTTTTAAACCACGTAAAATGGAAATTGTATCTTCAACAGTTGGTTCTTCTGCTAATACTTGTTGGAAACGTCTTTCTAGCGCTGGATCTTTCTCAATATATTTGCGATATTCATCTAGTGTTGTCGCCCCGATACAATGCAGTTCACCACGCGCAAGCATTGGTTTTAACATATTTCCTGCGTCCATTGCGCCTTCTGTTTTACCAGCGCCGACGATTGTGTGCAGTTCATCAATGAATAATAAAATGCGGCCTTCACTCTTTTTAATTTCATTTAATACAGCTTGCAGACGCTCTTCAAACTCACCGCGGAATTTCGCGCCAGCTACAAGTGCACTCATATCTAACGCAAAGATTGTTCTATCTTTTAATCCTTCCGGTACATCCTTTTTCACAATACGCTGCGCTAATCCTTCAACGATTGCTGTTTTACCAACACCTGGCTCACCAATTAAAACCGGGTTATTTTTCGTTTTACGTGAAAGGATACGAATGACGCGGCGAATTTCACTATCACGCCCGATAACAGGGTCAATTTTCCCCGCTCTTACTTCCGCCACTAAATCACGACCATATTTTTCTAACGCTTCATAAGTTGCTTCTGGATTTTGACTAGTCACTCTTTGATTCCCCCGAATTGTCATTAAAGACTGTAATAAGTTATCTTTCGTAATATGAAATCTTGTGAATAATTGGTTTATATCGCCTTTTTCTTCAGAAAAAGCAAGTAATACATGCTCGACTGAAATATAGTCATCTTGTAATTTCTCTGCTTCTTTTCCTGCTCTTACAAGTAGTTGTTGCAGAGCACCTGTTATATATAATTTGCCTGCTTCTGCACCGCTTCCCGTTACAGAAGGCTTTTTCTTAATTAAACTTTCGGCGCCTTGTTTTAACGCTTCTATATCGACATTCATTTTTTGAAAAATACGTACTGCTAACCCATCTTGCTCTTCTAATAATGTAAACAAGAGATGAACAGTATCTACTTCTTGATGATGATGAGATACCGCTAAAGATTGGGCACTCATAATCGCCTCTTGTGTTTTTGTTGTCATTTGATTTAAGTCCATCTTTACAGTCCTCCAAATGTTTGACTTTCTTTGACCTTTGATTTGATTATACGCCAACTGACTTTTTTATACAATAATTTTGATTATGTATTTTCAAACTTATTATTGGAAAAAGAAAAAGGGAGCATGCATGATACGACTGAAAAATATACGGTAAATGAAATTATAATGTGTGATGACAAAAAAGCCGCAATAACGATTGCGGCTTCTGTTACGGTTTTCTTTTATATGTCCACTGACGGTTATGATTCGTATTATCTGGAAACTTGTCACCGGCAGTTAACTTTACCATTTGCGGATCTTTCACCATACTTCCCGTTTCACCAATTTCTACGTAAATGCCATCATTCGGCGCTTTTTGTCCAGAACGAAACCTGCGATTTTGTCCCATTTCCATTCTCCTTCCATGACGTCTTTGCCTCATTAGTATATCCATTTTAAAAGAAAGCTTTTCTGTCATGTTTAGGAAACAAGTACTACATTTCGTTCTTGTACATATACATGAATGACACAAGCTTAAAGCAGGGATTCCCTTCCTATTTGTAGAAAAAAGAAACCAACCTACTATAGGCCAGTTTCAAAGGAGAGTCAAACATATACGAGAAGATTACATGTTCATTATAAGCATCATCATACGAGCAATGTAACCCTTCTCACAATTTATACATAATGAAAGAAACATTGTTTGAACTTTCTAAAAAGATGTTGACTTTTCTTAATTTCCAGCGAGAAATAGTAGACACCGCAGCACTTTGCGACGTAAGATGGATATATAGTGAACTTTCCATCTTTGGTGGTCTCACTCAGTCTAACCTCTTATTTCTGCATATTAAAAACGGAAATACAGATAAAAACAAAAAATTATTATAAGAGGTGAAATTATGAACAAACAACATTTAATCGCATTAGACTTAGACGGCACATTATTAACAGACAACAAAATAATTTCCACTCGAACGAAATATACAATTGCAAAGGCAAAGGAACAAGGACATATTGTCGTTATTTCAACAGGACGTCCATTCCGCGCTAGTTATGATTACTATAAAGAACTTGGTCTTAATACACCAATCGTAAACTTTAATGGCGCTTACGTACATCACCCTCTTGATTCAAAGTGGGGAACACATCACTCTCCTCTTGAGCTAGCAACAGCCCAAGAAATTGTCCGAGCTTGCTTTGATTTTGGTGTAAAAAATATATACGCTGAAGTAATGGACGATGTGTATGTTCGTGAAATTGATGAAGATAAAAAACATATTTTCGAATTCGGTTCTCCAAAGATTTTTACAGGAGACTTATTAAATATTTTAAACGATCATCCAACTTGCTTATTAATAGACGCACATGACGAGCATTCCAGTGCAATTCGTCAACACTTAACTGATATGCATGCTGAAGTAATTGACCATAGAAAATGGGGCGCACCTTGGCCGATTATTGAAATTGTAAAAAGTGGGTTAAATAAAGCTGTCGGATTACAAAAAATTTCTAGTCATTACAACATTCCACAAGAACGAATTATTGCTTTCGGTGATGAAGATAACGACTTTGAAATGATTGAATTTGCTGGTCACGGCATCGCAATGGGGAATGCAATTCCTGAATTAAAATCACTTGCAAACCATACGACGTTAACGAACGAAGAAGATGGTATTGCACTATATTTAGAAGAGGTTCTTGGGTTGTAATCTAAAAATTCCCTACTTATAGTTTCTCCCCAAAGGCACATACTATGATTAGACGCAAAAGTCAGCGCGTCGATTGTTTCAGCTAAATAAAGGGGGTTTTTCGAATGGGTAAAAAGAACAAATCAAAACGTTTTATCCAACAAGGAGCCGATGCTGTTATGAAGCATGATGCAAGATTCCCGTACCGTGGTACATTAGCTGAGGCAGAAAAAGCGAGAAGCAACTCTTCTTTTGGAGGGGTCTAAATGGGGAACTTACTATTCCAACAAGCTAGAGATGCTGTTGCAAATGCCGTATCTTGTTCAAGCGGTGCTGAGCAACAAGATCTCGTATACAGAGCCAAAAACGCTTTGCACTCTGCTTACGCAAACTCTTCAACAGCTGAAAAAGTTCAGCTACGCGAAATGCAGGAGCAGTTGCAAAATATTACGAATTTACATTAAAAAAGAGGACCAGCTTTGGTCCTCTTTAATCTTTTCGGAACAGTCCAAACACCCCAACAGTTTGCAGTACGTTTGTAAATGCACCTGGGTCCACTTGTTTAATAACCCTCTCTAATTCATACAGTTCATAACGCGTAATAACAATCATTAACATTTCCTTATTTTCATTTGTATAAGCACCTGTTGCCGGTATAGTTGTAATCCCCCTCACTAAGCGTGAGTGAATTGCCTTTCTTACATCTGCCCCATTCTTCGTAACAATTAATGCTGTAATCTTCACATGCCGCGTATGAATCGCATCGATGATTCGCGTTGACACATACAAAGTCACCAAAGTATATAATGCTTTTTCCCACCCATACACATAGCCAGCAGCAATAATGATCAGTGCATTAAAGAAGAAAAAATACGTACCGACAGGCTTATCTTTTATTTTGGATAAAATCATGGCGATAATATCTAAACCACCTGTAGAAGCCCCCCACTTTAACGCGATCCCTACTCCAATTGCCGAAATAAGCCCTCCAAAAATTGCATTCAAGATGATATCATTCGAAACAGCTCGAACTGGGATAATTTCTAAAAACAACGTCATAAATATAACGCACAAAAAACTAAAAAACGTAAAAGCTTTCCCAACCTTTTTCCACGCTAAAATAACGACAGGAATATTAAATAAGCTAAACAATACTCCTGTAGATATATGAATAGATAAAAAATCTCCTAGTATTTGTGATAATAATTGAGACAATCCAGCAAAACCACTCGCGTACACTTTCGCTGGTGTTAAAAATAAATTCATTCCAATCGCATTTAATAAACCTGCAATGATTACAACGATTAACTTCTTTATAAGTTCGGTATAATTCAACTTCAAATCCATTTCTAATCCACCTTTATTATTCATGAATGCACCACTATACATAGTCTTTACGAAAAAGGAAATGATAAACGTACAACGTTTAGAAATGGAGTTGATACATATGCCACATACGAGTGATAACGACAAAAAAGCACGCGATAATAATGCAAAACGCGCACAAAAAAATGAACAAGAACAAAAGAATATAGAGCAAGGTAAGCGTGCCTATTCCAAAAAGACCGATCACCTTTAATTCCATCGTACACCGACAATATTGTCGGTGTACTTTTTTTACATTTTACAGGAAAAAAACATTAAAAATTCACTTCATGTTCACTTCTATATTCTACAATAGCGATAACATATTCGGATGAGGTGTTAGCGTGAGAGGGAAACACATTTTCATTATTACTGCACTAATAAGTATATTAATGCTAGCTGCTTGCGGACAAAAAAATAGTTCAGCTACAGTCGCTACAGCAACAGACTCAACCATTACGAAGAGCGACTTCGAAAAGCAGTTGAAAGATCGTTACGGAAAAGACATGCTATACGAAATGATGGCACAAGACGTTATTACGAAAAAATATAAAGTATCTGATGATGATGTGGATAAAGAAGTACAAAAAGCGAAAAATCAATACGGCGATCAATTCACAGCAGTATTAGAAAACAATCGTTTAAAAGATGAAGCTGATTTCAAAAACCAAATTAAGTTCAAACTTGCTATGAATGAAGCAATTAAGAAAAGTGTTACAGAAAAAGACGTGAAAAATCACTATAAACCAGAAATTAAAGCGAGTCACATTTTAGTAAGTGACGAAAATGAAGCGAAAGAAATAAAGAAAAAATTAGATGCTGGTGCTTCATTCGAAGAATTAGCAAAACAAGAATCACAAGATCTACTATCAAAAGAGAAAGGCGGAGACCTCGGATACTTCAATTCAGGTACAATGACACCTGAATTTGAAACAGCTGCCTACAAACTAAAAATTGGTCAAATTAGCGATTCCGTCAAATCACCAAATGGCTATCACATTATTAAACTAACTGGTAAAAAAGATTTAAAACCTTACGATGAAGTGAAAGACTCCATCCGTAAAAACTTAGAAGCAGAACGTATTGCCGATCCTACATTTGGTCAAAAATTATTACAACAAGAATTAAAAAAGGCAAATATTAAAATAAACGATAGTGAGTTGGAAGATACGTTTACTCTTGCACATGAGCAAGGAAATTAAAAAAGCACCACCTTATATTTTACAAATATAAGGTGGTGCTTTTTATTTACTTTATTTCTTAAAGTACGTCCAACCTTCTTCTTGGTAAACCTTTTCTTCCTTCATCAACTTACCAAGTGCACGCTTAAATGCAGCTTTACTCATATTGAAACGTTCTTTAATATCTTCTGGGTGGCTCTTATCCCAAAACGGCATTGCTCCGCCTCGTTCTTCCATATATGCATAAATTACAGCAGCGTCATCTTCCATTCCTTCTTCTTTACGAGGAAGAAGTGAAATGTTAATTGTACCGTCATCTTTCACGTCAATAATACGGCCCGTTACACGCTCACCGATGCGGACTTGTTCTTTTCTTTCTGTATGGTGTAAGAAAGCACGGAAATGCTCATCCGTTAGTATGAATGAACCAACTTGAAGCGAACGATACACACGTCCATTTACGTTTTTATTACGCATAGATGGCGTCGCATCTACGATAATTTCTTGCATATCACTGTCTCTTGCCGGAAGAGCGATAAGGCGATCACGATTCGTTAATTTTAACGTACAATATAATTCGTCTCCAACCTCTGGCCATACTGGCATATAAATCGGGAACTCATCAGCTGGGATTAGTATATCTTTTGATACACCAATATCAACAAACACACCTAAACTAGGAATAACTTCTACAACCTTTACCCAGTTCCAATCAAAAGTTGTAATAAGCGGCTCCTTCATTGTTGCTGAAACACGATTTTGGTGATCAAGGTATAAGAATACATCAATCGTATCGCCTTCTGCAATTTCTCCAGCTACTTCGTTTTTATGTAGGAAAATTTCTTCTTCTTCATTCCCAACCATATATCCGATTTCCGTTTCGCGTAAAACAGTTACCTGTTCAATCGATCCTATTTGCAAATACATATTTTTTAATTCCCTTCTATATATATAAAATTATCTTTTTTATCATTCCAAACAAAAGTTAATTATAACACGATTCTTTCTTTATTTGTCCAACTGCCTAAAATTCACTATAATAAAATGAGGTTACATCATTATAAGTATGAAAACACTTAAGTCTAAGCTCGTTTTCAGCTATACTTTAGTATGTACAGTACATAAAAAGATTAGAAATTTATTTGGAGGTGCTAACTATGGCAAAAGACAGTTCTTTTGACATCGTTTCGAAAGTAGAATTACCTGAAGTAACAAACGCAATTAACATCGCATTAAAAGAAATCCAAAACCGATATGACTTTAAAGGAAGTAAAAGTGATATTAAATTAGAAAAAGAAGTACTTGTTTTAACTTCTGATGACGAGTTCAAATTAGACCAAGTAAAAGACGTTCTAATTTCTAAACTTGTAAAGCGTAACGTTCCAATTAAGAACTTAGATTACGGAAAAGTTGAGGCTGCTACTGGTAACACAGTTCGCCAACGCGCAACACTTCAACAAGGTATCGATAAAGATAATGCAAAAAAAATTAACAACATCATTAAAGAAATGAAATTAAAAGTAAAAACACAAGTACAAGATGATCAAGTACGTGTAACAGCGAAAAGCCGTGATGACTTACAAGCAGTTATCGCAGCAGTTCGCAGCGCTGATTTACCGATTGACGTACAATTTATTAACTACCGCTAAAAAGAAAAACTCCTCTAATTAGAGGAGTTTTTCTTTTTGTCATGTAGGAACAATATGACAAGGACAAGAGGGTATTTGCGGTGAAAATTGCTGAGCGAACAGAGTCTATTCATACGAATATCTTACAGGTGACCGCGTAGTTAGACTAGGTCTCATTGTAGAATTTTTTTATACATGGAATTGAGCATGCCCTTTTAAAAATAAGGAAAAGACTTCTTAGGACGTTTCCCTTCAACTTGAATCACTTTCCTTATCAATTGAATCCCAAACCAAAGTCACCACAACTACCTCCATAAACCAAAATCTCTCTCCCTAATCAAGCGTAACAATTTATGAGTATAAGAATATTTTCCACCCTTCAATGTAATGTAAAATTAATAAGGGATCTTATTTTGTGAAAAAAAGTTAATTATAAAAGAGTTAGAAGTGGTTATTTGAAGAAATTAATATTATGTTTTTTATTGGCTATATTCTCTCTAAATATTAAAGGATGTTCTAATAATATGACTACACTAAAGGATAAATCTAATTGCATTCACAAAGCTTGGTACAAAAAACCTATGTTATGTAATAATTTAAAGAAACACTAAATAGTTGATGATAAAGGTCATAAAAAAGACACTTTAAGTTGCCTTCCTCTTACTTGAACCATCTTAATTTTAATATGGAAGGAAAAGAAGTATAAAGTGTTAATAAGGATGCAGATTTCAAAATAGAAAGTACGTTAAGTAAACTTTCATTCGAAAATTCATATTAAGTAATAATATTTTAGCATCAAGTTTATAAAAAATATTAAGAGGTTTATAAGTGTAAAACCTACAGGAACTTTTCCTGTGGGTTTTATTGTACTATAAGTATTTATTTAGCAATTATGTTTTTCGAAATATTCTTCTTTAATTATTTGTAATTTTTTTTCGTTTTTTGTTAATTCAAATATAAATAACGCTTTTTTCATGTTATTAGCAACTTTTTCTTTATTAGATTGTTTAAGCTTTAATAAATTCGAACCTTTTTCATAGTATAGTTCACCCAATAAGTATAAAGTATTTAGATTAATAGCTAATTTGATACCCTTATCAATGTATTTTTTTGCTTCTTCGTATTGATATGTGTAACTTAAACATTTTGCTAAATTATAAATGATTTTTAATTTAATTTCTTTATCTCTAGGAAAATCTAGCTTATTAAAATTATTTAAACATCTTTTTAATATATTAATACTCTCTTTATATTCTTTATTTTCTGCATGAAATATAGCCATTGTCTGCATAATATCTATTTCTCTCTCTGTTAAAAAATCAATATTCGTTACAGTTATTTTTAATGCGTTATTTAAAAGAGTTAAAGCCGTTTTTACTGAGTTATTCACACGATATATAGCAATTGCTTCATGCCATATTAGAAATTGTTTATCCTCTTTTATTCGAAAATTATTTAAGTTTTTTTCTTTTGTTACTATTTCATAAAGCTCTTTATATTGATGTTGTCTTATGCAATCCTTCATTACACATTTTACATTTTCTATATATTTAAATTTTTTGTTTTGAGTTAGTGCAAATATATTATTTGGATCAATACCAAGTCTTTCTGATAATTGATATAACAATATGCTAGATGGATAAATCACACCTTTTTCGATCTTGCTAATTTGACTTTGTGAACATATTCCATGACATAATTCGGATTGTGATATATTTTTTTTAATTCTAAGTTCTTTAATGGTAATACCCAAATCGTAAAATTCCATTTTTCCTCCTACTATTTAGTACTGTATTAGTATAAGAGTATTCTCTAAATTTTAATGTAATGTAAAATTAATATAGTTGCAATGATTGTTTATTTCAAAGGTCTTTTCCTCCCACTATAAGAAGACTCTCCCTTCTCTTTTCCTATCGTTGTTGACAAAAAAACTGGCTAGGAAGAAGACTTTCTCCCTAACCTGGAAAACTTCTCTCATTAGAGAAGTTTTTAGATTTATTAAGAGCAACACCATATCGCTTTATCAAATGATTTTTCAGAAATGTATACTTTATCATTTTCGATTTTGTATTTAATATTATTTCTCTTTAGAATTGCTGTGTCAACAGAATGAACACTATCGCCCCACCGAACAAATTCCCCATCGTCACCGTTGTCCCAGAAATACAGAATTACGAATACGATAAGAAGACTCAAACATATAGCGAACAACTTCTTTCCCCTCAAACATCTCACCTCATCACGCACTTTTAATTGCACACAAAAGAGAATGTTCCCTTATTTCCGCCTCTTTTTAACCGCAATTAAAAAAGCAATAAACAATACGTTCACACCGACAATTAAAGAGATAAATAACCAATTCACACCTGTTTCTCCATTAACTTTATACACATTTGATTCTTCGCGCTTTAGAACGAGATAAAACTTTCCTTTTTCTTCTCTTATAATTTCATCTTCTAACAATCCTTTTAACTCTTGTTTTTCACCAATCACACTTACAGGTAAAGCAACTTTTTGTGTTTCTTTCGTATTATTAATCGCTACTAATGTCACTTCATCTTTATACTTCCGTTTCAGTATACTCATTCCATCTCTATCATATAAAAGTTCAAACGTACCACGCCTTAGAGATGGTCTCGTTTGTCTAAGTTCACCAAGTTTCGTTATGTGCTGCATAAATTTTTCATCTGATTTGAAATCCATTAATCGTCTATTATCTGGAGTATCCCCTCCATCTAATGCGATTTCAGTTCCGTAATAAAAATTCGGAATACCTGGTGATGTTAATACATATGTAAGAGCTAGTTTCAAACGAGATGGCGGATAATTCATATTTTCTTTTGCAATACGGGCAAATCTTTTTGTATCTTGATTATCTAAAAATGTAACAGATTCCCCTTCTTTTTTACTCACATCATATAAGGGTTTCACTGATACATCCGCTTTGGAAAACGATTCTACTATTTTTTCGTTATATTCACTATCTTCTTTTGTTATAACACGAAACTCTTTCTTTATCACTCGCATATCTTTTTGCACGTCATCCCAGAAAGCAGGTGACTTTTTTTCACTATGCATTACATAACTTGCATCTAAATCGGCTTCTTTGATCCACCATTTCATCGAGTCGATTACTTGTTGTTCGTTTTCTCTAAGCGGAAATTGAAATATAACTTTCATTCCCCTTGCATGAGCTTCTTTTACAAGTTCTTTCACATCATTTTCTGTTCCGAAATGTTCATTTACCTTTTGAAAATTGCGCACGTCTAACCCATCGTACTTTCCACTTTCAAAAAGGGGTGAAAGCATAACAGTGGTAAATCCCATTTCTTTTATGTAATCTAGTCTCTTGATAATCCCTCTTATATCTCCACCCTGATATCCTTCTAAATTTCCAACTTCTAACTGTTTGTCATTTTTAGGTTCTCCATTATTAAAGCGATCAATCATAATGGAATATATAACTTCGTCTCTCCACTCTCTTTTTTCGTCTGCAAACGTATGTATTGGTACAAATAAGACGACAGCTAAACAAACACAAATGAATAGTTTCCTAGTCCGTATTTTTCCCACACGCATCCCCCATGTTTTTTAATTGTAAGAATATTATACCAATTATCCGAACAAATCGCATATGTTGATTTCTTTCTCCTCAAAATAATTCATGTTAGATTTTCTAACATGAATTATAAAATTTTCTGAATTTTTAGTTGATTTTTATATTTATTTCGAATATGATATGAAACATAACAAATTGATGTTATTTTTTCTAACATTATAGGAGGAGAGAGAATGAATACGGGAGATACGGTTTTTATGTTTGTAGCGACAGTAATGGTCATGTTAATGACACCAGGATTGGCACTTTTTTACGGGGGCATGGTTCGCAGTAAAAATGTACTCAGTACAACAATGCATAGTTATAGTGCAATGGCTATCGTTTCAATTCAGTGGATTGTAATTGGTTATTCTTTATCATTCGGACCAGATTGGCACGGACTTATCGGTACACTCGATTGGTTCGCTTTAAACGGAGTTACCTACGCACCAAATCCAGACTACTCATCTACTATTCCTCACAATTTATTTATGATGTTTCAACTCATGTTCGCCATTTTAACTCCAGCTTTAATTTCAGGTGCATTCGCCGAGAGAATGCGATTTTCAGCTTTCCTTATTTTCATCCTTCTATGGACAACGATCGTTTACAATCCTGTTGCTCATTGGGTATGGGGTGTTGGCGGATGGCTAAGAGAACTTGGCGCGTTAGACTTCGCTGGTGGTAACGTCGTTCATATCACATCTGGTGTGGCCGGTCTTGTATTAGCTATTTTCCTCGGAAAACGAAAAAATATAAACGGTCCATCTCCTCATCATTTACCATTTACGATGCTTGGTGCTGGCTTACTATGGTTCGGTTGGTTCGGCTTTAACGTCGGAAGCGCATTATCTTTAAACGACGTAGCTTTAACTGCATTTATTAATACAAATATAGCCGCCGCTGCCTCAGCATTAACTTGGATGCTTTCAGAATGGTTCTTCCAATCAAAACCAACTGCGATGGGAGCTGCTTGCGGAGTTGTTTCCGGTCTAGTCGCAATTACACCAGCTTGCGGGTTCGTTACACCTTTCTCCGCCCTTCTTATCGGAGCAATCGGCGGTATATTATGCTTCGGAGCGGTCTTTTTCTTAAAAACAAAATTCGGATACGACGATACACTTGATGCTTTTGGATGCCATGGCATTGGAGGAACTTGGGGCGGTATTGCGACAGGACTATTCGCAACTACTACTGTAAACGGCGATGGTGCTAATGGATTATTTTACGGAAACGCTACTTTACTTTTTAAACAACTTGTAGCAATTGGAGCAACCTATGCATTTACAATCATAATGACGTACGCCATTATTAAAGCAATTAACTTCTTCCTCCCTGTTCGCGTCGATGAGCACGAGGAACATATGGGGCTTGATATTTCGATGCACGGCGAGAAGGCTTATGAGTATACAGAGCGAGTAAACTAAAAAAGAGATGCAATCTATTAGTAGTAGATTGCATCTCTTTTTACTAGACTTGTCGGCGGCATACCCTAGTTGGTATATTCGTGAATATATCAGCGATTATTTGGATATATCGACGATTTTTTAAATATATCAGCGATTCTTCCAATATATCGACGTTTCGACACAGGATATCGATTTACCAACAAATTCTGACATGACCTAAACGTAAAATACCCCCGAGTAACTTTACACACAAAAAAGACGACCGAAATCCGGTCGTCTTTCCCTATTTATTTCGGAGCATTTCCTACATATTGCGTAATATCAACATTTAACGCTTGCGCCAAACGCATACCGTACTCTTGATCTGCACGGAAGAAGTTACAAACAGCTAGTAATTTCGTGCGTTCATTTACGTCTTTTAAGTCATTTGTTAAGTTTGCAATTAAGTTTGCTTGCTCTTCTTTAGAGAATGAACGGTAACGCTCACCTGCTTGCTTGAAGTCATTTGGTTTGTCAATTTTTTCACGAGATACATAGCCTTCTACTTTCATAGTTGAATCGCGGTAAGTTGGGTCTTCAACTGGATTTTCAGTATGACGACTCGGTTCATAGTTGATTGTAGATGGGTTTTGATTCATTTGCATCGCACCATCACGTTGTTGGTTATGAACAGCTGCGTATGGGCAATTCACAGGAATTTGTAAGTAGTTTGCCCCAAGACGGTAACGCTGTGTATCTGGGTAAGAGAATAAACGACCTTGTAATAATTTATCTTCAGATGGTTCAATGCCATTTACAGTTGCGCTTGGAGAGAACGCAACTTGTTCTACTTCCGCAAAGAAGTTTTTCGGATTACGATTTAACGTCATTGTCCCTACTTCAATTAATGGGAAGCGATCTTCTGGCCATACTTTCGTTGGATCTAATGGATCGAAATCTAAAGAATCCGTTTCTTCTAGTTGCATCACTTGTACGTGTAAATCCCACTTCGGATAATTTCCTTTTTCAATTGCATCGAATAAATCGCGAGTTGCATGGTTGAAGTCTTTTCCTTGTACTTCTTGCACTTCTTTTGCGCTTAAATTACGCACATCTTGCTGCGGTTTCCAGTGGTATTTAATATAAACGATTTTGCCTTCTGCATTAATCCATTTGAATGAATGGACACCGAAACCTTCCATTTCACGATAACTTGCTGGTGTACCGTAATCAGAAAACACCCATGTCATCATATGTGTAGATTCTGGACTTAACGTCATGAAATCCCAGTAACGATCTGGCGTTTGAATATTTGTATCAGGTGCCGGTTTTAAAGAATGCACCATATCAGGGAATTTAATTGCATCACGAATGAAGAAGACCGGTAAATGGTTACCTACGATATCGTAATTTCCTTCTTCTGTATAAAATTTAACAGCGAACCCACGTGGGTCACGAGCTGTTTCCGGAGAACCTTGACCATGAATAACCGTTGAGAAACGAACGAATACAGGTGTTTCAGTTCCTTCATTTTGTAAAAATGCTGCCTTTGTATATTGCTTCATGCTATTTTTCGTTACGAATACACCGTGAGCACCTGCACCACGCGCATGCACAACGCGCTCTGGAATACGTTCACGATCAAAGTGAGCCAGTTTTTCTACCAAATGATAGTCTTCTAATAATACCGGTCCACGGCGACCAGCTGTGCGAGAATTTTGGTTATCTCCAACTGGAGCACCTTGGTTTGTTGTTAAGCGATTATTTGGATTCATCTAGGGGGGATCCTCCTCTTTATTTCATAGTAATTATTATTTATTTAAAATTATTATAAACTAATTATTATTCAAAACTAAATCTTTGTCAACTATTTCCTTCATTTTTTTGGAAACAATTTCAGCTAAGCATTCGATAAAAACAGATTGTGCATTCGGCATATTTGGTCTAAAATATTTGGCATTTAGTTCATCCGTTACAACTTTACATTCATAATCGTTGTCATATAAAACCTCTAAATGCTCTGCCACAAAGCCAACTGGACAATATATGAAAGATTCATATCCATGCTCTTTATATAAATCTTTTGTTAAATCTTGCACATCTGGTCCAATCCATGGATCTGGAGTATTTCCGGCACTTTGCCAACCAATTGTATAGTTTTGAATATTTGCAGCTGCTGCGATCAAATCCGCTGTATGCTGCAATTGCTCCACATAAGGATCACCTGCTGCAATAATTTTTTCTGGTAAACTATGTGCAGAAAAAATTACGACAGTCTTCTCTTTATCTACAATATTAGTAAACGTCTCTTTTATTTGATTTGCCCAATACAAAATAAATTTCGGTTCATCATACCATTGTTCAATTGGTTCAATAACAGGCCCACCGATTTCTTTTGAAAGACGAATAGCACGGTCATTATACGCTTTAATGCTAAAAGTAGAATAATGCGGCGCTAATACGATACTAATCGCCTGCCCAATTCCATCGCGCTTCATCTCTTCTACTGCATCTTCTATAAATGGAGCAACATGTTTTAAGCCTAAGTAACAAGTAAATTCATACTCTGTAAATATGTTATTCATTGCATCTGTTAATTTATGCGCTTGCTCTTTCGTAATTTTTGCAAGTGGTGAAATTCCGCCAATTGCTTTATAGCGACTAATTAAATCTTGGAGTGCTTCTTCAGATGGCTTACGCCCATGGCGAATATGTGTGTAATACGCTTCTACATCATCTAATGATTCTGGCGTCCCATACGCCATTACGAGTAAACCTATTTTTTTCTTTGTCATCTATATAGCACCTCAATTTTATAAATGAGAATCTTTTTCAAGAACATTCGTTTCCAATTATAACAACTAATAATAAGTACGTCAAAATAATTATTATAAATAAGTATTATTTCTAATATGATTTTAAATTTTATATGACAATTCATTTAATAAAAAGCGACTTACATAAATGTAAGTCGCTTTTCTCCTATTCTTTAATATTTACCCCGTATTCTTTAAACCAAACATGAATTTGCGCTAAATGAGCTAAAAGTTGCGGCCCAGTCATTAATTGACCAAACCAAGGCGTTTGAAATGCACTGCCGCTTGACTCAATTAATCCACTCAGCTGTTCCTTATCGAATAGTTCGTGTAAAATCGAGCCTTTATCTGTTAATAAATCTTGTAGCCATACTGTTACTGCTTTTGTGTAGTGTGGATTATGTGTTTTCGGATACGGGCTCTTCTTTCTATATAAGATGTCATTTGGAAGTAACCCTTCTAACGCTTTACGCAATAGACCTTTTTCGCGGTTTTTATACATTTTCATTTCCCAAGGAATATTCCATGCATATTCGACAAGTCGGTGATCCGCAAATGGAACGCGTACTTCTAAACTTGCACCCATACTCATACGGTCTTTTCTGTCTAATAATGTTGTCATAAACCATACCATATTTAAATAAAATAATTGTCTTCTTTTTGCTTCAATCGGGCTTTCTCCCTCTAAAATAGGAACTTCTTGAATGGATTCTTCATAGCGCTGTTGTACATATTGTTGTAAATTTAATTTATTTCTCCATTCTTTCTTTAGCAATTGTTCACGCGCTTCTGTAGAACGCATCCACGGAAATACACTCGATTGTAAATCATCTTCTCTATAAAACCACGGATATCCACCAAATATTTCGTCTGCACATTCCCCAGATAAACCGACGACAAAATCTTGTTTAATTTCGCGGCAAAACCATAATAATGACGAATCAATATCTGCCATACCAGGTAAATCACGAACGAGTACTGCTTCTGTTAAATACTGTGCTAATTGTTCATTTGAAATGACGCAGCGATGATGAATTGTTTGAAACGTTTCAGTCATCAAATTAATAAATGGTGCATCTGAATTTGGCTGAAACGTATTTGCTTTAAAGTATTTGTCATTATCTTCGTAATCAACCGAATACGTGTGTAATTGACCTTTTCCTGATCTTGCGTATTCTTTCGCAGCAATTGCTGTAATCGCGCTCGAGTCTACACCACCTGATAGAAAAGTGCACAGTGGTACATCAGAAACGAGCTGCCTTGTAATCGCATCTTGTAATAAAAAGCGTGTTTTTTCTACTGTTTCTTCAAAGGAGTCTTCATGCTTTTTACTTTCCACATTCCAATATCTCCATATACATAAACCGTTCTTTGAAAATGTCATCGCATGACCTGGACGTAATTCTTTTATACCAGCATAAATACCGTGACCAGGCGTTCTAGATGGTCCAAGACCGAATACTTCTGATAAACCTTCTAACGTTACTTCTGCCTTTACATCTGGATGTGCTAATATCGCTTTTAACTCTGAACCAAATAGTAATCGTCCACTATCGTATTTATAAAATAGCGGTTTTACACCTAATCGATCTCGTGCAATAAATACTTGTTCTTTCTGTTCATCCCATACCGCAAACGCATATATACCGTTTAAATGATCGACACATTCTTCTTTCCATTCAATATACGATGCTAATAGTACTTCCGTATCAGAATGACCTTTGAACGTATATCCTCTTCTTAAGAGTTCCTTTCGAATATCTTCCGTGTTATACAGTTCGCCGTTATAACAAATTGCATAATTCGTTTCGTCTTTTAAACAAGTCATCGGCTGTTTACCACCCTCAGGATCAACAACGATTAACCGTTTATGCCCAAATGCGACATTGCCTTTAATCCAAACTTTATTATCATCTGGGCCACGCTTCGCTAACGTCTCAGCCATCTTCGTAACGACGTCCCGTTCTCCTTCTAATGAGCGTTTATAATCCACCCATCCTGTAATCCCGCACATATAAATCATCCTTCCATCTTATTTCTTTTCTTGAACGTGCAGTAATCCCCACCCTAAGAGGTGCGGATCAAAAAATGAAAAACTTGACGATAACCTACTATCCACATATGGAATAGCATTTTCACTCAGTAAAACGTGTTTTATTGTATGCCCACCTATATCCAGATGTGTCTAGTTATAAAGAATGCACGAACTGTCTATAACAGGAATAACTACTTTTCATAAAGGAGAAATCGTGTATGATACAACGTAAACATATTTTGTATAACCAGCCTCGTGCTCATACGGTCGGTAATGTAGAATACATAAACAATGAATGGGTATTCTTTGATGATGAAAATGAGGAAGCATTTTTATTAGAAGATATTGCCGAAGATGGATTTGAGATTTTATATAACAATAACTGGCTACCAGCTCGTTTCTATGAACAAGATATATTACAAATCGCCAACGAACAGCACCATTTGCAAAATGGTGAAATGATACGTATTCGTAAAAAATTACTTCTTAGCTATACAGAATGGCTTGAAGAATTACCTGACTCTGTCTTTGCCTTATTAACAGAGGCATTGCAATCACTTCACTACTCTTTATATGATTGCATGTATTGTCATAATTATTTATCTTTCTTACCGAAAGAGGAAGCACGTGCAGGAGTAAATATTCTATTGTTCGATAATGAAGAAATGATTTGTACACTGCAGCACCATTTCGTTCGTCACGCTACGTCAAATAAAAATATGTTTCGTTTTACGAAAGTAAACGGAGAAGAGTTGCATATTGATGCGACATAAAAATAAAAACCACCTTATCTCCCAAACATTTGAGATCATAAGGTGGTTTTATTTTTATTTGAATACGTACCAGCCAATCGGTAATTTTAGTCCTAAGTATAATACCGCTACTAGCGCGACAATAAATAAGCCCCAAACCGCCCCTGTTGGTTTGTTTTTGCTCATTTTTACAAGAACCATTTCCATTCCACCGATAACTAAAATACCAGCTAACATTTTTAAGCCATACCACATGTGCGTGCTACCTGTTGCTGTCTTCACAATACTCATGTACAACATGAAGCCTGTCACAATAATGATAATGTACATTAGGCGAAGCCCCATATGTACACCTTTCCCTTTTCTCCCTGCTGAATAAAGTGAATACGCCACAAAGAATAAAATTAAACCTAACGCCCATGCTGTAATATGCATATGTACCATCGTATCCCTTACCTCCTCTTTTCACACTTTTTCACTCTATATGATAACATGTTCATTTATTTTCAGGAAATGTTTCGCTTTTTTACATTTAAATGATATAATATTTAGAGTATTTACAAACTTCTTGTAATAACAAAAGGGGGAACAATCATGATTCAAACTAAGGATATTATCGAACTTACAGACACATACGGAGCAAATAACTATCACCCACTTCCAATCGTTATTTCTAAAGCAGAAGGCGTTTGGGTAGAAGATCCTGAAGGAAACCGTTATATGGACTTATTAAGTGCATATTCTGCAGTAAACCAAGGTCATCGTCACCCAAAAATCATTAACGCTTTAATTGACCAAGCTAATCGTGTTACGTTAACTTCTCGTGCTTTCCATAGCGATCAATTAGGTCCTTGGTACGAAAAAGTTGCGAAACTAACTAATAAAGAAATGGTACTTCCAATGAATACAGGTGCAGAAGCTGTTGAAACTGCAATTAAAACAGCTCGCCGCTGGGCTTATGACGTGAAGAAAGTAGAAGCAAACCGTGCTGAAATCATCGTTTGTGAAGATAACTTCCACGGTCGTACGATGGGTGCTGTTTCTATGTCTTCAAACGAAGAGTACAAGCGTGGATTCGGCCCAATGCTTCCTGGCATTATCGTAATTCCTTACGGTGATTTAGAAGCATTAAAAGCTGCTATTACACCAAACACAGCTGCATTCATTTTAGAACCAATCCAAGGTGAAGCAGGAATTAATATCCCACCAGCTGGTTTCTTAAAAGAAGCTCTTGCAGTATGTAAAAAAGAAAACGTTTTATTCGTAGCAGATGAAATCCAAACAGGCTTAGGCCGTACTGGTAAAGTATTTGCTTGTGACTGGGACGGTATAACTCCTGATATGTACATACTTGGTAAAGCTCTTGGTGGCGGCGTATTCCCAATCTCTTGCGTAGCAGCAAACCGCGACATTTTAGGCGTATTTGAGCCAGGTTCTCACGGTTCTACATTCGGTGGTAACCCACTTGCATGTGCTGTTTCTATCGCAGCTCTTGAAGTGTTAGAAGAAGAAAAATTAACAGAGCGTTCTCTTCAATTAGGTGAAAAATTAGTTGGGCAATTAAAAGAAATTGATAACCCAATGATCACTGAAGTTCGCGGTAAAGGTTTATTCATCGGTATCGAATTAAACGAGCCAGCTCGTCCTTACTGTGAACAACTAAAAGCAGCTGGTCTTTTATGTAAAGAAACACACGAAAACGTAATTCGTATCGCACCACCTCTAGTAATCTCTGAAGAAGATTTAGAGTGGGCATTCCAAAAAATTAAAGCGGTATTATCGTAATAATAGAGAGGTTGTCCTACATGTTAGGACAACCTCTTTCTTTTTATATTGATTTATACTAAAATAAAATTGTAATTTTCTGTATTTACATTCTGTAAAGGAGGTACGATATATTGTTATTAAGATATGGCAAACATATTAACTATTTAGCTACGTCTTTTATTTTAGTTACATTCTTTGGCTTCCTACTTTCCACAACTTTGCTTAGTCACTACTTAACTTCTACTACATTCACACTACTGAAAGCATCATTTTGGACTGCTGTTATTCTTACTATTATTGGATTTGGCCGAGAAAAAAGCGCACTTACGGTTATACTATTGGGCATTTGCACGCTTGCATTTATTGGTCTTTACACTTTTTCCGTTATCGATTATCTCTATAACCCAAGACCATAAAAAAAGCTATCTTCGATAAGATAGCTCTTTTTTTCATTTCACTATATTTCGCAAAGTACCAATTCCTTCTACTGTAATGACCACTTCATCACCAGCATGCAAAAACTTCGGTGGTGTGAAACCTTTTCCGACACCAGCCGGCGTTCCTGTTGCGATAATATCTCCTGGTTCTAACGTCATTCCTTTACTTATCGTTGAAATAATTTCTTCTATTGAAAAAATCATTTTATTTGTATTTGAAGTTTGTCTTACTTCCCCATTTACTATCGTTTCAATGTGTAACGCATTCGGCTCACTAACCATTGATTTATGAATTAAATACGGTCCCATCGGACAAAATGTATCGAAACTTTTTCCAAGGAAAAATTGTTTATGCTTCCTTTGAATGTCGCGAGCAGTTATATCATTTATAATGGTATAACCAAAAACATGCTCAAGCGCTTTTTCTTTTTTTATTTGTTTCCCACGCTTACCAATGATGATAGCTAGTTCGCCTTCATAGTCTAGTTCATTTGTTGCGTGAGGATGACTATTAATTTTTTCATCCATTCCAATAACTGTCGTTGGCGCTTTCGTAAAGATCATTATATTTTCTGGAATTGACTCTACTCCGCCCATTTCTATCGCATGCTCACGATAATTTTTTCCAACGCAAAGAATATTCTTCCTTGGCCTTGGAATGGGTGCTAATATTTTCACCTCAGTTAACGGATAATACGCCGTTCCTTCATTTTCCTTCGCCCAATTTACAATATCACATATTTTTTCAAAACATTCGGTTCCTCTTTCAATACACTCTAACATTGTAATAGGAATTGTAACCTTTTCTCCCTTTTGCCTTTGCGCTTCCCTTAAGTGCAATACCTTTTCTCTCTCTTCATCTACAATACCTACAAATACCTTTTCTTCTTTTTTCGCCGTTACCAAACGCAATATTTCCACTCTCCATCCTAAAACTCATACCTTTTAATTGTATTCGCATCTGCAAGAAAAAAACCTTCTCATGCACGCTAATTTTCACAATATTCTTCTCATATTCTATTCGTTACTCCTTTATCATTTGGCATAAAATGTAGAAATTTTACTTTTTTTAGCGAAGACGTTTCTTTTTTATGGGATTTTTGTATAATATGTACTACATATATACTAAAAATTTCATTTAGAGATGGAGCCGATTTCAATGTTTGAGCAAGCGATTGAAAAAAAACGTGAAAAAATGATTTATTTTGCTGAACGCTATGGAATGACTTCTCAAAAAACAGTAGATTGTAGCCAAGAACTGGACAGGCTCTTAAATGCAATTTGGCATGTACATACGGATTTTAACACTAATCAAACACTCGATACACACACGCAATAACGTGTGTGTTTCTTTTATTTCAAAAAAATACACATTTTATTGAAAACGCCCATACAATAGTAGAAAAGAAAATTTTAAAAACGAAGGGTGTTTTGTATGCCAGCTATGGTCGGACATATTCGTATCGTCAATATTGGATCAAGTGGTATTTTTCATATTGGGGATGTATTTGCAATTAGGCCTATTAGTTATTCACGTGCTTTCGCCGGGGCCGGCTCTTTTAACGTTGGAGATAACGTTTCTGTCTACAATTATCAAAGCGCAACGACTGTTAATGATTCAGATATCGTTGATCAAGCGATAATTGGTTCAACTTAAAGGAGGCGATTGTGTTGAACTTTTATGTAAACCAAAGCATTATCATCAATAGCATTAAAATCGATAGTATTACAACCTCTTCTGTATTCCAAATTGGTACTGCTGGAAGTATTAAAGCTCTATCTAAATTCTCAAATACTGGCGGATTTACAGAGCCTCTTCGCCCATTACAGTCGAAAGGACAAATTATTTCTATCAAACCATCAACTAGTTCTTCTTAAGACATCCTTGTCATAAATATATAGCAGGAATATATTTACCCTCCCTATTGAAAAGGAGGTTTCACAAATGAATCAAGATATATATACTTACTTACACCAACTTCAGCAAGCTCTTCAAACACAACAAGCAGCCATCCTGAATTTAGAAGATCAAGTGCGCCTATTACAAGAAGAGCTTAATGAACTAAAAAATCGCCCCTCCTCTTCTGTAGGAAAAGTGGAATACAAATTCGATCAATTAAAAGTAGAAAATTTAAATGGTACTTTAAATATTGGTTTAAACCCGTTTTCAGCAAAAGGACAGCAAATTGAGGATTTTCAAGTTGATACAGAAACTTTGAAGGTCAATCCTGAAACTGACACAAATCCAGACTTTTACCAAGGAATTCTTCAAGAAATGCATCGTTACTTAGATGAAGAAGCATATAATCGAATTCTCCATTTTGAACAAGAAGAGAGAACGCCGCTCGATGAAATGTATCGACAAATGATGGTTGATGACATAAAAAAACAGATGGAGCATAGACTTCCTTATTATTTATCACAAGCGCAATCATATGAAGGAATTTCAACAGATCCAGATTATTTACGAGATATCATTATTCAGGCAATGAAACAAGATATCGATAAAGCCTTCCTCTCCTTTATTCAACACATACCGGGCAATTTCCGAAAGGAGTAAGTATGTATGAATGTTAATGTTGTAAATCGCGAGTTAAAAGTCGGACAGATTAAAATGAATGGTGTATCGTCGTCCGCACTCTTTTTAATTGGAGATGCCAATCTTCTCATTCTATCTTCTATTCTCGATACACCATTTGAAACTGTTACAGAGGGGCCATTTGTACCATTAGTAACAGATGTCCCTCCTACTCCAGGTTAAGGAGACTGAGAAATTATGTTGCATCATGTGTCTGTTGTCCAAAATGTTTCTATTATTTCTTTAGGGATTACTGCCGTGTTTCAAGTGGGAGACGCAAATCAAATGGAATTAAAAAGTAGGGCTCTTGCCGTCCACAGGGAATTTCCTTGCTATATAAAAGACGAAGGTCGCTTAGATGCATTTGAAATTTTTACAGATGAACACATCACAATCCCAAAACGTTCGACAGATGTAAAACTAAACATTGTAAATGAATGTCCCTTTATTGAAGTGAAGGATGTTGAATTACGAACACTTTTAAATTCCGGTTGCTTTCAAATCGGAAATGTTGATTATGCTTTCAATAACTCTCGTATTATGCAAATCCGCCAATATATTACGGATGAACCCTCCGCTCAATAATTCATATAGTAATTAAAAAGCTGAGTAAAGTAGGTGGATGGTATGCCTTCTGTTGTTGGAAATCTCGTCGTTCAAAACAGTAATGGCTCTTTCAATTTAGGAGATTTTTATAACGTGTCTCCGAAAGAAAACACGAAAGCGTATAATGGATCTGGAGCTTCTAACGTTGGATTTGTCGTAAATACGTTTAGTGGTGTTAGTGCAACAAATACGTTCGATTCTGATGTGGCCGATCAAGATCAGATTGGAACAGCATAAAAAAAGTAGGAGATATCTCCTACTTTTTTCTTCTTTCTACACGAAATTACAATTTTATTTAAATGATAATCCTTTTTCCTCTAGAACCGCTCTCAATTTAGGTAAAGATGCGGGTCCCATACCATGTAGTTTTAAAATTTCTTTCTCGCTATACTTTGAGAGTTCTTCTACAGTATAAATTCCGTGATGCTCTAGCGCCCTTCTTGCTGGCGCTGAAAGAAGAGAAAGAAAACCTTCTTTTGGCATTTTCTCTTTCTCACAG
This sequence comes from Bacillus sp. MN7755, assembly GCF_054771475.1. Taxonomy (NCBI): domain Bacteria; kingdom Bacillati; phylum Bacillota; class Bacilli; order Caryophanales; family Bacillaceae; genus Bacillus; species Bacillus sp. MN7755. The sequence goes on along the minus strand of NZ_BTRL01000008.1, from coordinate 196,481 downwards.
GTTGGGCAAGTTGGACAATCGCTACTTTTATAGTACTCATGTCCCTTTTCACAAGTTCTTAACGTTTTTTCCGTTGCCATTTGCAAGTCCCTCTATTCTTCAACTTTTATAACGTGATTGCCATCAAAGAAGTATAAACATTTCTCTTTCACAGGATGTTGTAAGCTTTTCTCGAGTGCTTTTGCATATAGCGAAAGCTGCACTTTATATCGCTCTTCTAAAATTGGTTTCGCTTGATCGAATCCACCTGGGAACTTCCCTTCAATCGTATCCGTTTTAAAGTCGATTAACGTGATGCCATCTTCCTCTTCAATCATACAGTCGATAACACCTTGGACAAGAATCGTTTCGTCGCTCTTCCCTTGCCAATCTTGATATGCTTCTTCTGCTGCAAGCATCATCGTAAAGGGTACTTCACGCTCAACACTTTTTGCTGCTAATACCCTTTTACCTAGGTCACTGTCAAAGAATGAAATGACTTTTTCAATCGTAATTTCTTCCGCCTGCTCAAATGTTAATAATTCCTTATTCACCATTCCAGCAATTTGCTCTTGAAGAACTTCAATCGTAATCGGCTTCTTCAAATCAACATGTTGCATAACAGCATGGACTGCTGTTCCGCGCTCTGCGTACGTTAGCCCTTTCTTCTCCATAAAGCGTGGACGTGTTTTAATTGGCGCACGTAGTTTTTTAATAAAGGCGTTATCGCTACCTTCTTCAGATTGATAATTTCTCTTTATTTCTGTAACAGATTGCTTCGCACGATGAGATGTCGCTTCCTCATATCCGTACTTCCACATTAATCTATCGTACACTTCTTCTTTCCGTTCACTTTCTAACGGAACAGCCTTTTTCTCACGAAGTGCTTCTAACAACTCTTGCTTCTCTTCTTGAACTGGCTCTGGTGCAAGTAACGTGTTACCGTCTACAACTTCTACTTTCCAGCTAGTGTCATACCCATAAACTTCATTTGGAATGCTTCCTTGTCCTAATTCAAGAAGCATTTCACTATCACGATGTCTATATAATGAAGGTGCAATCCAGTCTAAATAACAAGATGCTCCGGCACGTATATGATCTGGTAATAACCATTCACTATGCTCCCTCGCATCAAGCCATTTCTCCATTTCCTTAGTTGCATCTTTCACTGTTCCGATTAAAATTAACTTCTCTTTTGCACGCGTTAATGCTACGTATAATACGCGCATTTCTTCCGCGATTAATTCCATTTTCATTTTACGCTTAATTGCTAGTTGCGATAATGTCGTATATTTAATTCGTTTACGGGGATCAATGAACTGCGAACCGAAACCGAAGTCTTTATGCAGTAAGAAACGTTTCATTAAATCTTGTGTATTAAAACGACGACCAAGTCCAGCTACAAATACGACTGGGAACTCAAGTCCTTTACTTTTATGAATCGTCATAATGCGAACGACGTCTTCTTGTTCACCTAAAGCTCTCGCTGTACCCATATCATCACCGCGTTCTAAAATACGCTCAATAAAGCGTAAGAAGCGGAATAACCCTCTAAATGATGTTGCTTCATACTGTCTCGCGCGGTCATATAGTACACGCAGGTTTGCTTGCCTTTGCTTTCCAGCTGGTAAACCGCCAACGAAATCGTAATAACCTGTCTCACCGTACACTTTCCAAATCAAATCAGAAAGTGACTGTTGGCGCGCGAATTCACGCCATCCTTGCAGTAAGTTATAGAACCACTCTAATTTATCATGTAGTTCTTGCTCTTCTTCAAGTGGTGCCCCTTTTAAGAATGAGCTCATTACTTCATAAAACGAACCTTTCTTTCCGTGAGCACGAAGCGTCGCAAGTTCTTCATCATTTAATCCAACGATCGGTGAACGAAGCACTGCTGCAAGCGGAATATCTTGCATCGGATTATCGATAACGCGGAAGACGTTCATCATAATATTTACTTCTGTCGCTTCAAAGTAACCAGTCGCAAGATCAGCGTATACTGGAATTCCTTGCAGTTTTAATTCCTCCATAATTTGCGGCGCCCACGGCATGGAGCGAAGTAAAATAACGAAGTCGCGGTATTGTACAGGGCGCATACTATCCGTTTTACGATCATACACTTCATAACCTGAATCGACCATCGCTTTAATGCGCTGCGCCATAAGACGAGCTTCAAGCTGTGCCTTTTCTACTTCCGCACCTTCTTCACCGTCTAGTACTTCTTCTTCGGTTTGCTGAATACATAATAGCTCAGCCGCTACATCTTCACCTTCTGGGTAGCTAGCACCTAGCTTTAATTCAGCGTCAGCATCGTAATCGATTTCCCCAACTTCTTCGCCCATAATTTGTTTGAAGATGAAGTTCGTGCCTGCTAGCACTTCATGACGACTACGGAAGTTTTTCGCTAAATCAATTTTCATTCCGCCGTCCAATCCTTCTTGCGTGAAACGTTTATATTTTCCTAAGAATAGTCCTGGTTCTGCTAATCGGAAACGATAAATCGACTGCTTCACGTCACCTACCATGAACAAGTTTCCTTCACTCTCTGAATCTTTCGTTACGAATTTAATAATCGATTCTTGTACGAAGTTCGTATCTTGATATTCATCGACTAATACTTCAGCAAATTTATTACGATATTGAAGCGCTACTGCTGATGGCTTCATTTCACCATCTTCACTTTGTTCACTTAAAATTTGTAAACAGAAATGCTCTAAATCTGTGAAATCGACCATGCCTTTATCTCGCTTCATCGCTTGGAAACGCTCTGTAAATACTTTTACAAGCTGTACGAGTTTTTCTAATACAGGATGCATATCTTGAAAATCTCGTAAGAAACTTTCAGGTCTGCGGCTAAATAGCTCTTCTTGCAATTTCTTCACTTCATCTTTCGCTTTATTACGAAGAGAGTCTACTTGTTTTACAACATCCTCGTTGTAATCACTTTTCTTAATACGTTTTAACGTTTGCCACGATACACTTTGCATCGCTTCATACACACTTGTCCATGACTCACGAGCAGCTGATGATAACGTTCCAAGTAAAGCTAAGTCTGTTTGCAGGGTTTCAACGCGAGGTGCTGGACCGTCAGGAAGCATTGCAAGTTCAGTCGCTTTACGAATATGCGCTTCCGCCGTTTCAATCTGGAATTTCACATCTTCTAATAAATACGAAGCATATACTAAATCTTCAATTGTCTTTCCTTCCACATCGTATGCCTCTACTAATTTATCAAGCCATTTTTCCGGATTTGGATGTGCCCTTGATTCTGTATGAAGCGCTAAAATCATACGCTGTAAATCATCGTCACTACGGTCACTCGTATAACGATCAACGAGTTCAAAGAATATCGCATTATCTTCAATTCCATACTCTTCTTCTAATATGTCATCTAACACTTCTTCTTTTAATAATTCGTTTTCTGTTTGATTCGCAATGCGGAAACGAGGATCCACATCAAGCATGTAATAGTATCCTCTAATGACTTGTAAACAAAATGAATGGATCGTCGAAATAGAAGCTTTATTTAATAGGCTCAGCTGCTTTCTTACGTGCTGAGATCCTGGTTCATCAATTAATACTTTTTCTAATGCTTCTCCGATTCTATTTTTCATCTCTTGCGCCGCTGCATTTGTAAATGTTACAACGAGCAGGCGGTCGACATCGACTGGGTTTTCTTCGTTTATAATCTTTTTAATAATACGTTCAACTAATACTGCTGTTTTACCTGATCCGGCTGCTGCTGCGACTAAAATATCACGTCCGTTCGCTACAACGGCTTTCCACTGGTCATCTGTCCATTGACTTCCTTCTGGTTTTTTAGGCCAATTTTCTATCATTCTCCGCCAACCTCCTCTCTAATTTTCTCCATCGCTTCACTATCTTTCATATCTTTTAACGTACGGAATTGATTATCTTCAAGTGATTCATCGAACTGACAAACCGATTTGAAGTTACAGAACGTACACGCCGCTTTATTCCCCTTTTTGTAAGGAGCAATATCGATTACACCTTCTGTAATATCTTTTCCGATATTTTCAAACGTATGGTGTACGTATTTTTGGAGTACGTTAAACTCTTGTTCACTTGCAATGCTAGAACGCGCACTAAAGCTACCGTCTTTTTTCAAACCAGCAGAAATAATATCTGAGCTTCCTGTTGAAAGTTTGTTATCCATTAAACGAACAACGTCAGCATCTCCTAGTACGAGCCCTTTCATTTTGAATTTCTTTAAAATTTCCTTTTCAATTTCTGCTTCAGATGCGTCACCTTTCACCTCAACGATCGGGTTATGAATGTGGAAATACAATACACCAGCTGGTGATGCTGTGCCGCCTTTTTTCATCCACGTCTGTGCATTTGAAGTAACAACATCTAAATACGTTAACATTTGAAGAGCTAATCCGTAATACACTTCCGTTAAGTCTAACGCTTTTGAACTTGATTTATAGTCAATAATACGTAGGAATGTCCCGTTTTCGTCTTCTGCCTTATCAACACGGTCAATACGACCAACTACTTCCATCTTCACACCATTTGGTAATGAGAATTCCATCGGCGGAAGTGATCCTGTACCACCCATACCGAATGGCACTTCTAAATCAACTGGTACGAAACCGCTCGACTTCGCATGTTCACGCAGAATAATTGACGTACGGAAAATAATTTGTTGTAGTTTTTGTTTTAAATAGAAATGACGATTTGAACTTAATAAAATTTGTCTTTGTAATAACGGTGCAATTTCTTCTATTACTACAGCAGAAAGATGTTCACACTCTTTTATTGATAAATCCGCCCAAGTACGGTTCTCACGTAATAGCCTGTCTGCAATTCTCTTCAGCGCTGCATGGAATAATTCCCCGATATCCGGCGCATCCAATTTGAAAATATCACGCTCTCTTAATGATAAACCGTGCTGCGCGAAATGAGCGTACGCACAACGGTTAAATAGTTCCATACGAGAGACGCTTCCCTTAATTGTATCTCCGTATAAATCTCTACTTACAACTGTGCTTAATTTCTGCGCACGATTTCGGTAGAATAAACTTGATAGCACGCGGCTACTTTTTTGCTTCCATTCATCTGAAGTGACGTAGAAATTATATACATCCCACCAAAAGTCTAAATTCCCTTCAAATCCATATCGTTTCCACGTTTGAAGTTGCTGCATAACATATGACAACGTTACTTCTGGCGTTGCTACGTATGAAATTTGTTCCGAACGTGATAAATCATTTACGTCATTCGTAATAAACGATTCTTTCACATCAGGGAACATTCTTTTTATTTTCTTAATAAAGCTAGACGCAAGTAACGTCTTTCCTTCTTCGTCTGCGAGCGGACAGGAAATATATAATTTCTCAGTTGCTCTCGTTACCATTTGGTACATAACGAACTGTTCTTCTAATAAAGTTTGTCTCGTCGTTGGTGCTAATTCAATTCCTGCCGCACCAAGAACATCTCTTTCCTCATCAGAAAGCATACCTTCATCCATAGGTGCTGCTGGAATGACACCTTCATTTACCCCAATGACGAATGTTGCTTTCACATTTGATAACCTAGAACGATCAATGTTAGCAATTAACACTTGGTCTAATGACGGCGGAATGTTTGCGAATTGAAGCGCCTCAAGACCTGTCGACATAACGTCTGTGAACATAGAAAGTGACATTTTCTCTTCGCCAAGCATCTCAACAAACGTATCAAGAAGACTCATTACTTCTTCCCATACTTGCTCATGATCTGTCGCAAATAAGAAATCGCCGCTCTCTTCTGCACGAATACGTAATGCTTCTAGTTTTTTCGGAACATCCAGCTCTTCTAAAAATAAGTAAACAGCTTCACACATTTGCATAACTGTTCCCGCACGCTTCAGTCTTTTTTGCATACGAATAACAGGCGTTCTTACAACGTCGCGCAATCGATTTATTTTCTCTTCCATTTCACGTTCACTGTCTGTAATCATCCCATTCGTATCGTCAAGAGAACGATAGCGTCGGTACATCCACGGATCCTCAGAAGTCCATCTCTTCCCTTGTACACCGTACGCTAAACAGTAGTTTTCAAACTCATCCATCTCTTCGCGCATTGCTTCTTTTCTTACGTCTAATGGATATAAAAGCTCTGTTTTCACGCAGCGAAACACTGCATCATAACGCCAGTTCCCGCTAATAATCTCGAGTGCTGACCGAATGCATTCTACTAGCGGATGATGTGACATCGGTCGTTTTTCATCGATGAAGTGCGGGATATTATAATCTGTAAATAACGTTCGCATCACATCGTAATAACTTTCCCCGTTACGAAGAAGAACTGCAATATCACGGTAACGATAATCTTCGTCCGCCACAAGTCTACGAATTTCACGAGCAACACCTTCTACTTCAGCTCGTAAATTAGCTGCTGTACTAATCGTTACACTTGCTTCACCGTGAAACTTTTCATTTGGACGTGCTTCGTAATGCGTTTCTAAATGCGCTAATGCTTGCGAATGAAAACGCGGCTGTTCCATAAGCGGAATCGTTTTTTCAATTTCTATCTTCTCTTCACGTGCTACTTGTTTTATTTTTTCATACGTTAACGTCGTTTCATAAAATAGATCTAGTTCATTTACTGGCTGTGCTAACGTCTTTTCATCTATCGTTAACGTAATCGTAACTCTCGCTCCGCAAATCATAAGCTGTCTTACAATTTCTAGCTCTTGTGGTGAAAACGAATGAAATCCATCTATATAAATTTCAGCCTGATTTACATACTCAGACTGCGGAAGCTTTTCCACTAGTAATTGCAGGTAGTCTTCTGAATCTAAATACTTTCCAATTAAAGCACGTTCAAAATCATCATATAATAACTGTAAATCATACACTTTATTCGCTAATAGCTTTTGTTCTGCACTGCTACTATGTGCATCTAATTGTTGCCACATTTCATATACGTTAGATGGCGTCACATTATATCGTTTAAACTCCGCAATCATGCTGCCAAGATGTTCAAAAAAACCGTTTTGCTCCGCTGCTTTTTGGAACACCGATAATCCATCTTTACGAGACTCTACAATTTTACGAAGTAACATATGTACGCCCGCTTCATTAATGTGAAGACGACTCGCTCCACCAACTTCTTGCAATACCTTCCACGCTAACCGTGAAAAACTAAAAACTTGTGCCCGAATAGAACCTCTAACATCCTCACTACCAATTAACGCCTGCTGCGTTTGGAATGTCATCTGTTCTGGCACAAGATATAATATTGTTTTCCCTCTTGGACGCTGCTTTAACTCTTCTTGCACTTCGTGTAAACAAAGTGTACTTTTTCCACTTCCCGCTCTACCAATCACAAATCGAAGTGACATGTAACCCCACCTTTCACTTACATAACGAACGTTAGTTTGCTACTATAATTGTATTATAGGACACGAAAAAAGACAAACGGAGTAGTTTGTCTTTTTCTATACTTCTACCTATTATATCAACCTTTTGAAAAATTCGTTTGCACCTCTTGAAGTGGCCAATATCGTAAATCAACTTTACCGACAACTGTATCAGCTTTTACAAACCCAAAGTGTCTACTATCCCAACTCCCGAGACGATTATCACCTACTACAAAAATATATCCCGGTGGCACCGATTTTTCTTTCGTTAACTCTTCTAGTTTAAAATCACCTGTTAGTTGTCGTCCATCTATCTCTTTCTTATACGTTTCTAAATAAGGTTCATCCACGAATTGTCCGTTTATATATAGTTTATCATGCTTATATTCAATTTGATCCCCAGGTAAACCGATAATTCGTTTTACGTAATCCTCTTTTTTATTCGCATGAAACACAACAACATCAAACCTATTCAAGTCCCCCACTTGATAACTCACCTTATTTACAACGAGCATATTGCCATCTTGTAATGTCGGCATCATTGACTTCCCCTCTACAACGTACGTTGAAAAGAAAAACGTTCGAAAAAATACAGCTAATAATACACCAATTAAAATTGTTCGTATCCACTCTATGCCTTCTTTTTTCAAAGTTTTCTTCATCCGCTTCTCCCCTTATCCTTTAATCATGAAGCTTTCCTTTACAAAGAAGACTATTCTTAATGTAGTTCTAACTTTACTTCAATTTTCTTACCGACATACCACAAAATAAAAATACCAATTGCTACAATAACTGATTTCAGCGGATTATGAATAAATGACATTAAATCATGACCGATATACGTTAAAATAAAAATCATCACAAGCTTTCCGAACGCAAGCGCGAGGCCAAACTGCTTTACACTTATGCGAGATAAACCAGCGACAACGTTTATAAGCGCAGACGGTGTAAACGGAAAACAAAATATGACGAAAATCGGTGCGAACCCTTTCCTTTCAATCCATCCCATTGCCTTTCGTACTCTCTCATGCTTATTTACAAAAGAAAAGAAACGACTTCGGCCAAAATGGCGAATAATGAAAAAGACAAGTAAGGCACCCATTACTGATCCAAGCCATGAATAAAGAAAACCGAGCCAAAATCCAAATGCAACAGCATTCGCCAATACAAATACGATAAGTGGCAATGCCGGAATTAGCGCCTCTATCATCGGTAAGCCAATACCAAGAAGTGGTCCGAACGCTTTATAACTTTCAACAATATAATCCATATTTTCTGGTGAAAAATACTCTTTGATTGTCTGAAAATCCATTCTACACTTTACCCCTTTACTCTAAGTACTACCTCTACTGTATCATTGCTTATATGAAAGAGGAAATGGTAGATACGACATATGGAGATGTAATTATTAAGTTTCCATACCTTTCATAAGAATTCCTTCATTATTATGCTATGATAATCTATCAATATTCGACAGGACGTGTCGTACGTTTTGTTATTTAGGGAATGGCAGTTTTTTTGCATGTGCGATTTCTCCAATATATCGACTTACTAACAAATAAAAAGGATGGGAGTTCCCCATCCTCTCACACCTCGTCTTCTTTCACAAAATACACTTTCTCATATGCTGGTCTTAATCTAGATTCTTCATTTTTATCAATCTCTTTAAAACAAGGATTCCCTTGTTTTTTTCTACGATCTTCATATTCAGTACGCAATTTTGCTGTACGATTTTGTTGATTTTCAAAACTAGTTTTAGATATCTCTAACTTCACCGCAAAGCCATTTATAAATCTAATAATAAGGTTTCCATCTTTTAATTCTTTATTACTTTCAATATAAAAGTGCGACAACCACGAGCACTCTTTTCTAGAATAAGAATAGGTAGGGAAAAAATATAGTTGATCGGTCGGACTAATGGCAATCGGCGCTTTATGTGTAATATGAGTTAACTCTTTCGTTCCTTCTTTTCTGCCTAAAAAACTAGAACCATGCTTGCGGCAACTTCTTTCTATAATATCTAGAGGCTTTTGAAATACGAAAAAAGAGTCTTGCACTTCAACAACTCGCGTAACAATTTTCTTTTCACTGAGAATTACAGGAAGTAAGGCCATTGTATTTTTATTAACAACGTAGTTTTCGACATAGCGTTCCACTTTACTTTCCATATTCCACTATCTCCTTTTTTCCATTTATTTTAGCAGCTGCATATATAATTTTAGCATCTATGAAAAGGAAATGGCTTACAGATTCCACTTTTTTACAATACTTTATCATTTATCAAATTTCTTTTAAATTATAAAAAATAAATATAGTGATTAAATAATAAAAATCCACATAAAATGTATTTATACTATTAATAAATATTTACAATTGCTTCCTCATTTCGTATCATTACGACAATTAACTTTGCTATAATTAAAAGAAAAATCCAATATATGGAGGTCCACTATGGAAGAAAAAGAAATTCAACCCACGATTCAAATGAAAAATAGTAGCATAGTGATTGTGAAAAACTCAGCTAGTATTATTTTCGGCTTATTTTTCATACTACTATTCTTTGCAAAACCTTTTCGTAAATCGAAATGCTCTGAATGTAAAAAACGCGAGAAGAAAAAAGTTGAAAAAGAAGAGTAAAAGGCCTTCCATTTTTGGAAGACCTTTTACTCTTCTTCATCCTCAAAAAAACCGACGATTTTTTCTTCTTCATATTCATATTTTCTTCCAAGATTCTCTGTATCTCTTTTAATTTGTAAGAGAACTATATATCGCTCCTCATCCAAAACAGAAGAATGCGATTTCTTCAAATCAATTAAGGTCACTTTATCATGTTCATACGTTTTCGCATATGCTTTTATCTCTTCAATCGTATTGTGTAAGTCTTCTTTATTTCCCCTGCGAACATCGAGTATTACTTCATTTGTATACCTCTCGATCATATATATCCCCCGTTTTCTCCTAATATAATCATTATGCTCGTATATGACAACAAAAAAAAGGATGGCAGCAGCCATCCTTTTTTCCATAATAAACTATAAAATTATAGTTTGATTACGTTTTTAGCTTGAGGTCCACGGTTACCTTCTTCGATTTCGAAGCTAACTTTTTGACCTTCTTCTAGAGATTTGAAACCTTCAGTTTCGATTGCAGAGAAATGTACGAATACGTCGTTTTCGCCTGGAACTTCGATGAAACCGAAGCCTTTTTCGTTGTTAAACCATTTTACTTGTCCTGTTACTGCCATGATTATTTCCTCCTAAGAAAATACATTTTTAATTTTTTTTAGTTTTCCTATCTAAAAAAAGAATCCACACATTATCAAATACGAAACATAAACTAGTTCTCACATACTTTTTCTCGTTCGTTTTCAGCACTTGATAATATATGGATTGCTTAATTTAACTATTCAACTGACATTATCATAGCATATTTAAAATGAAATGTACAATCTTTTTTAAAAATAGAATTTCTAATTTTTAGTATTTCTTTTAAAATATAATCATCTCTATTCCAAATAAGGAGGAATTCATGACAGCCAAAATCACTAAAAAAACATTAAAGAAAATTGAAGAGGATATTGAAAATAATAATCTTGGTAAGGCAAGAGATAGACTACATGGCCTCATCTCTACATATCCAAATGAATTATATCTTCGAAAACAACTCGGAGACATTTATTATAAATTGCAATATCCAGAAATGGCTGGACGTTACTGGTATTTAGAGGAACATAAAACAGACATTATGCATGAATCATGTTTATTATTTGAAAAATCAATGGGAAATGATCCTTATCATATTTCACGTGCTTTAAAATTCAAAGGAGATTCTATCCATATAAAGGGGTTAGATAAAGATCAAAATTTATCTTTAGTACAGAAAACAGTAGTAGAAGAATTAGTTTATGAGTATCAGGAAACATGGCAAGATAGGTTAGTCCCACTTAGCTGTCTAGTATTTCTTGCTTTCCTTCTTTTTTCTGCCATTGTTGGTATATTCACTATATGGAATTGGATTTTTTAATTATAGGAGGAATTTTCACATGTCAAACTACGCTAACGAAGAAAAACTAACTGGCGGAAACGTCTCAAACGTATATCGTTCTGAAAATACTGTGAGGCGAGAATTGAAGCCAGACAGTGCAAAAATTCATAAGTTATTACAGCATCTAGAAAACAAAGGTTTTTATCATGCTCCAAAGTTTTTAGGTATAGATGAGAAAAATAGAGAGATTTTATCTTTTATTGAAGGAGAAGCTGGGAATTATCCTTTAAAAGAATACATGCGGTCTAATGATACGTTAAAAGAAATAGCAAAGATGCTTCGCCTTTATCATGATGCTGTAAGTGACTTCCCGTTATCCAATGATTGGAAAACGATGGATCATACCCCAAATAACATTGAGGTTTTATGCCATAACGATTTTGCCATATACAATATTATTTTTAATCAAGAAAAACCAGTAGGCATTATTGATTTCGATGTTGCTGCTCCTGGACCAAGAATTTGGGATATCGCTTATACGCTGTATACTTGTGTACCTTTAAGTAGAGTGTATTATACAGAATCGGGTGAGGCAGTTCATTATGAATCGGCACAACATGCTGACTCTATAAAAGAAAGAGTGAAATTATTTGTCCAGTCCTACGGTAAAAGTATGAACGAAGATTACTTAGGAATGGTGCTACTACGTCTAGAAGCGTTATGTACATATATGAAAGGAAAAGCACAAGAAGGCGACTTAAATTTCAAAAGAATGATTGATGAAGGACATCTGGAGCATTATGAAAAAGATATGCAGTTTATTCGTGAGCATAGAGCTGAGTGGATTTGATACTATTGTCTTTTTTGTCGGTAAGTCGATATATTAGAAAAATCGTTGATATCATTTCATTTACTCTCGCATCTCAAACAAAATAACAAGAGGCACCCATTCAAAAGGTGCCCCTTCCTTTTATTTCGTAAACTGTGCTTCTTCGGTAGATCCTTTTAATGCTGTCGTTGATGAAGTACCGCCTGTAATAACTTGTGCTACTTCATCAAAGTAACCTGTTCCTACTTCTCGTTGATGACGAGTTGCAGAGTAGCCATGTTTTTCTGCTGCGAATTCTGCCTGCTGTAGTTCAGAGTACGCTGCCATGCCGCGCTCTTTATAGCCTCGTGCTAATTCGAACATGCCGTAGTTTAATGAGTGGAATCCAGCAAGTGTTACGAACTGGAACTTATAACCGTAAGATGCGATTTCTTTTTGGAAGCTCGCAATTGTTTTCTCATCTAGTTTTTGTTTCCAGTTAAATGAAGGTGAACAGTTGTATGCAAGCAATTTCCCTGGATGCTCTTTATGAATTGCGTCCGCAAATCGTTTTGCATCTTCTAAATTTGGTTCAGATGTTTCACACCAAACGAGGTCTGCATAAGGAGCGTATGCTAAACCACGTGCAATCGCTTGATCAAGACCTGCTTTCGTACGGTAAAATCCTTCTGGTGTTCTTTCTCCTGTAATAAACGCTTTATCAACAGGATCTATATCGCTCGTAATTAAATCTGCCGCATCCGCATCTGTTCTTGCAACGATAATTGTCGGCACTCCCATTACATCTGCAGCAAGGCGTGCAGAAATTAAATTACGCACCGCTGTTTGCGTTGGTAGTAATACTTTTCCGCCTAAATGACCGCATTTCTTCTCTGAAGATAATTGATCTTCAAAGTGCACACCAGATGCACCTGCTTCAATCATACCTTTCATCAGTTCAAATACATTTAATTGTCCGCCAAATCCAGCTTCTGCATCTGCTACAATCGGCACGAAATAATCTGTATCACCGCTTCCTTCCATATGCTGAATTTGGTCCGCACGTTGAAGCGTTTGATTAATTCGTTTTACTACAGCAGGTACACTGTTCGCTGGATATAAACTTTGGTCTGGATACATATGGCCAGAAAGATTTGCATCAGCCGCTACTTGCCAGCCACTTAAATAAATTGCTTTTAACCCAGCTTTTACTTGTTGCATCGCTTGGTTTCCTGTTAATGCACCAAGTGCGTTAATGTAATCTTCCGTATGAAGCGACGCCCAAAGCTTTTCAGCACCGCGGCGCGCTAACGTATGTTCAATATCAATTGACCCGCGCAGGCGAATTACATCTTCTGCCGAATATGGACGTGTGATCCCTTTCCAGCGATTATCTAGTTCCCAGCTCTCTTGTAATTTCTCGATTCTTTCGTTTTTCATTTGTTCCATCCCCTTTTCACTTTTTATAAAATTTCATAACCCGGTAATGTTAAAAATGGTACGAATTCATCATTCCGAACGAGATTTGTAAACAACGTTGTCGCCTCTTGGAATCTCCCTTTCTTAAAGGCTTCTTTACCAATCTCTCTTTCTATTTTTGCTAATTCTTCTTCTTTTAGCTCTTCCACTAGTTCAAGCGTAATATTACGGCCATCATTTAGTTTTCCACCTTCATGACGAATCCATTGCCATACTTGTGCCCTAGAAATTTCCGCTGTTGCCGCATCTTCCATTAAATTATAAATGGGTGCTGCTCCCCGTCCGCTTAACCAAGATGCAACATATTGAATGCCTACACTAATATTCATACGAAGGCCTTCTTCTGTAATCGTTCCCACTGGCACTTCTAGTAAATCTTTTTCTGTTACATGTATTTCTTCTCGTTTTCTAAAAATTTGGTTCGGTGTTTTCATAATGTGATTAAATACTTCCATTGCGACTGGTACAAGTCCCGGGTGGGCAACCCAAGTCCCGTCATGACCATCTAAAGCTTCACGTTCCTTATCAGCACGCACTTTTTCAAAAGCAGCTTCATTTGCTTCCGGATTATTTTTAATCGGAATTTGCGCTGCCATTCCTCCAATAGCTGGTGCATTACGACGATGACACGTTTGAATTACTTTCAAAGAATACGCGCGCATAAACGGCGCCGTCATCGTGACTTGCGCTCTATCTGGAAGTAAAAAGTCGTTATGATTACGGAATCCCTTTAGAAAGCTAAAAATATAATCCCATCTTCCGCAATTTAATCCAGCAGAATGATCTTTAAGCTCATACAAAATTTCATCCATTTCAAACGAAGCGTGAATCGTTTCCAGTAATACCGTTGCTTTAATCGTTCCGTTTGGAATACCGATATATTTTTGAGCAAATACGAAAACATCATTCCATAACCTTGCTTCTAAATAGCTTTCCATTTTCGGTAAGTAAAAGTATGGCCCGCTTCCTTTTGCTAAAAGAGCTTTCGCATTATGGAAAAAATAAAGTCCGAAATCTACTAAGCTACCAGACATATTCTTCCCATCAACTTGCATATGTTTTTCTTCTAAATGCCATCCTCTTGGGCGCACAATTAATACTGCTGTTTTACTATTTAAACGATATTCTTTTCCGTTTTCATTTTTATGTGAAATCGTTCCCTTTACTGCATCTCGTAAGTTTATTTGACCTTCAATCGCATTTTCCCAAGTTGGTGAATTCGAATCTTCAAAATCCGCCATAAAAAGATGTGCTCCTGAATTTAAAGCGTTAATAACCATCTTTCTATCTACTGGTCCAGTAATCTCTACGCGGCGATCCTCTAAATCTTTTGGCAATTTAGCAATTGTCCAATCCGCTTCACGTATGCGCTTTGTTTCTTCTAAAAACTTCGGAAACTCTCCTGCATCAATTCTCTTTTGTTTCTCCGCACGCTTTTGTAAAAGTTCTATGCGGCGCTCATTGAAATTTTCATGTAGTTCCTTTAAAAAACTAAGCGCCTCAGGTGTCAATATTTCGTTGTACGCTGATAACATTTCTCCGACGAGTGTAACCCGTGAAGTTTGCGTCGACATATTAGCATCCCCTTCTTAAACTGTTTTATAACAGATTTGATTTTATGTTTTATATTATATAACAAATCTTCAGAAAAGGAAGTTTTTTTTGAAAATTTAATTGATTTTTTATAAAACTGTATTCTGCCACCGGCATTACACATAAAAAAAAGGCCAGTGTTATACAACACTGACCCCTGTTTATTAAAGCGCTCTAAATAAGAACTGCGCATATTGTTCACGTGTTACTTTCATATTCGGAGCGAAGTTACCATTCCCATCTCCTACTGAAATACCATTTGAACCTACTGCATTAATTGCATTTTCTGCCCAATGTCCCTTTGGTACATCTTTAAATCCTGCTGGTCCTTGTACCTTTAATCCAAATGCTCTCGTAAGAACTTGCGCCATTTCTGCACGTGTTAACGTATCTTTTGGTCTGAAGTTTCCTTTCTCGTCACCTGTAAAGATACCTAATTCTGTTACTGCTAACACTTCGAAAGGAAACATCGTTGAGTTATCATCAACAATATCATTATACGGGCTTTCTAATTCCTCATCTTCACCAAATTCTTCATCAAGATCCAGTGCACGATAAATTAAAGCGGCTACCTGTTCACGAGTTACGTTATGTCCAAAACCGAACACACCATTTCCATAACCAAGCATAATTTCTTGTTCTGCTAAAGTTTGAATTGCTTCATAAGACCAATGTCCTGCTGGTACATCCTTAAAGATTGCTTGACTTGCTTGTTGTGGCTTTGCAGCTAATTCAGCTTTTGCTGTAGTCCCTTCAGCACTAAATGCTATTCCACCCATAATTGTTAAAGCTGTTGCTACTTTTAAAATTTTTTTCTTCAAAGTACTCTCTCCCTAAAAACATATTTTTTTCTAATATAAAGAATTAACGAAAGCGTAACAATACAATTCCCATGTGATTTTTGTCTAATTTATGAACTATATTTCATATACTTTTATTTACACTCTATTAATAATAAAGTTACTAAATCGCATATTTAAGCAAGAAAAAGTTACTTTATTCAATCTCTTCTTATCCACTAAATTCCAACAAATAAATTATGAACAGAACATCGATATACTTATAAATAATATAAAACAAGAAAAAAGCGTGGGATTCCCGCGCTTTTTTCTTGTTTTATATTATATTGATATAATTTAAACGTCCTTATATTTTAACTTTCATTCATAATCTTCATCTTTTACAGGAAAATAAAAAACAGCTCTATTTAAAAACGTTGCATATTGCTCACGCGTTACAACTTTACTCGGTTCAAAATTCCCATTTCCTGTCCCTACTATGACATGATTAGACTGCAGTGCACTAATCGCATTTTTTGCCCAATGATTATTTGGTACATCTTTAAATGTATGGTTCTTCTTCATCTCAAATGTAAATGCGTTTGTAAGAATTTGCGCCATTTCTGCGCGTGTCACTGGTGCGGCTGGTCTAAAGTTTCCTTTTTCATCACCTTTAAAAATACCATGCTTTGTCAATACTAAAATTTCATCTAAAAACATTGTTGCCCTCTCAGAAATATCTTTGTATGGATTTTTTAAAGGTCCTTCTTTTTTCAAATTCAATGTACGATACAGTACTGCTGCTACTTGTTCTCTTGTTACATTATCACCTACACCAAACTTACCATTTCCATAGCCTAACATTACTTTATTGTATACTACGTCCATTATATCGTCATATGCCCAGTGGTTTACTGGAACATCATCAAAAACAATCATTTCTGGATATTCTTCTGCTTTTACGTTTGGAACATTTGTACTTACAAACAAGCCGCCCATAATAGTTACCGTTGCCATTATACGTAACATGTTCTTCTTCATTGCCCTCTCCCCTTTATCTCCATTTGAAAAAACGGAAAATAATAGACTGAAATCCTTTCCAATATTACATATGTTGCCTTTGCACCATTTATGCAATATATTACATTTAAAAAATCTATTATTGTGAAAATCACTACTAAAGGAGAGCCAATTCGCTCTCAATTTCAATTTTTATACCGAATTGTACGCAAATCATTTCCCTTTCCTATGGTCATTTAAAGGTGTTTCTATACATTAAATATTCTACTTTTTTCAAAAGAAATCCTTCACATTTTAAAAGTTCATTTTCTAGACAAAAAACGCAAATATATGTTGTTACTCCCTATATATCGACGTTTCGATAAAGGATATCAACTTAGCTGCAAAATAAGAAAATAATAACCTATCTACTAATAAAAGCTCATAATAAGCGGAAGATATCTCTTCTACACATTATGAGCTTTCTCTTTATCTATTCCATTTTCCCTGTAGCATTATCAATTGATCGTTGTAAAAACTTCGCAAATTGCCCACGTGTAACGAGCATTTCAGGCTGGAACTTGCCATCTCCCGTTCCTACCGCTACTTTATTAGACTGTAATGCGCTAATTGCATCCCTTGCCCAATGGTTTTCTGGTATATCTGTAAATGTATGCGGACTCTTCGCTTTCAACTCATATGCTTTCGTTAAAATTTGTGCTAATTCTGCACGAGTCAGTGTATCTTTCGGACGGAAGTTTCCATTTTCGTCGCCTTTAAAAATACCGATATTTGTTAAATGTAAAATTTCGTAAGGAAACATTGTTGACTTCCCGCTAATATCCCCATATGGATTCGCATCAAATACACTTCTTTTTAAACCAAGTGCACGATGTAGTACTGCCGCTGCCTGTTCGCGTGTTATATTATCTTCTGTCCCAAACTTACCATTCCCATAGCCATACATAATGCGATGATATACTAAATTCGTAATTTCATCATATGCCCAATGATCTGTTGTTACATCATCAAATTCTATCATAATATTAGGACCAGATTTTTCGATAACATCTGTATTTGCAGACACACCATTTGCACCTACAAATATTCCTCCCATTAAAGTTAACGATGTCGCTACCTTTACTAGCTTTTTCATCTCTCTCATCTACCTTTTCCTTTATTTTCCTATCTTTTATATTGTACAAAAAATAAGAAAATTATCAATAGAATATGATCTAATTATTTACAATTATGAATACATTTTTTCTTTCAACGCTATTTTTTCATCCTTCGTTTTCCGAAAAGTAAAGGCCATTCCTACAAATATAAGGATAATCCCTACTACTTGCATACTAGTCGGTCTAAATCCGGTAAAGACTGTATCTAATAGTATCGCAACAGCAGGATCCAAAAATACTAATACAGAGATCATTCTAGTCGATAAATCTCTTAAACTGTCAAAAAATAAGTAATATACAAATCCAGTATGTATAAGACCTGTCGCTGTAATCATCATCCAGTTCATCTCTGTTAATCCTTGAAACTTGCCAAAATCTACGAATGGTAGCAATAAAAATATACCTAAAAATGTTTGTAAAAATGTCATCGCATATGCGCTCGTATGCTGAATTCCTTTTCCTAATAAAGTGGTAAAAGCATAAAATAATGCTGCAAGAAGTGCCCATACCATTCCAGACGACATCATTTTTTCGAGCGATAGACTTCCATCTACTCCAGCTACTAAAACGGTACCGATAAAACAAATGACAATGGACATAACCGCAAATACTGTAAGTCTCTCTTTAAATACGATACTACCAATCATTAATACAATAATGGGTGCAAGATGATAAACTGAAATCGCAATTGTAATCGACATAACTTCAAACGCTTTAAATAGAAATACCCAGTTGAAAACGAGAAATACACCGCATGCTAATATTTGTACAACTTCTTTTTTATTCCATTGCTCACTTTTATACTGCCCTGTTACGAGCCAACATAATGCTAAAAATATAGTCGCACAAATGCAACGAACGAATACTAATTCAAAAGACGGTAAACCCGTTTGAACAGAAAAGAATCCAATTGACCCGAAAATAGACATTGAAAGGATCATTTTTATAGCCGGCATTGATTTTGAATGAAACAAAATATTAACCTCCTAAATATTTCACTGAATATTCCATATATTATACACTATAATTTTCCAAAACTCGAATACCCCATAAAAAAAAGAAGCAGTACACTACTGCTTCTTTTCTTTTTCATATTGTTCAAACGTATGAATTCTTTCGAAAATTGGTGGATGTGTGTATAAGAAAAACTTCACTAACGCAGGCGGATTTACTTGGCTTAAACTCGTTTTTGATAAATATTGAAACGTCTTTACACCAGATTTCCCGTCTTTCGTCATGTCTAAAGCATATTGATCTGCCGCTCGTTCTTCTATACGAGAAACATAGTTTGTTGCTGGCTGTGATGCAAAAGAGAGTACAGAAGAAATTAAGAAAAATAAAGGTAAAATTGAGAAACATGCTACTTTTGAAATTTGCAGCGTATCTCCCCATTTTCGAATACACATATTTATAATACGACTAATGAAATACATCCCTATAAACGATAGCAACACATAACTCGCCACGCCCCAATATATATGTTTCATAACATAATGCCCCATTTCATGAGCCATTATAAATAAAATCTCTTTATCTTTTAATTGCTTAAGCGTTGTATCCCACATTACAATACGCGAGTTAAGTCCTATTCCTGTTACATATGCATTTAACGCATTCGTTTTTTCCGACATATTTACTTCATATACATGTTTAGCCGGAATATCGGCTTTGTCTGCCATCTCTAAAATTTTCGTTTCTAATTCTTTATTTTTCAGCGTCGAGAAGTCGTTATAAAGTGGATCAATAACGACAGGCTGTATGAATGTTAAAAAGATTGTAAATGGAACAGAGAGTGCCCACCCTGCTAGCCACCATCTCTTTGGGAATTTACGGATAAGCCATAACAGAACGGTAACTACGATTAACATAGTCGCATAACTCTCCCAAAAACCGATAACATGATCTTTTATCCAGCTTTGTGTACTTTGCGTTGAAATGCCGTAATCAACGGATACTTTTCGGCTAATCCATTGCATTGGCAGGGCAAGAACTGTTGTAAGTAATGATAAATAAAAGAAATAAATCGCAACTTGCAGGACACTTATTTTCGTCGTTTCCTTCGACCATTTCTCAAACTTCTTTGAAATACCGAGCACAAGCACAAATAATAAAATAATCCATTCAAGAGGCGTCGCTAAAAAATACAGTAAATTTTTCACGCGCGAATAATCTTGGCTTAGCGTAAGCTCTCTTGCATTCATAAACGTTTCTGGATCTGCACTCGTTCCTTTATACATGTCCGGAATAAGTTCATGACTCCATCCAAATAAATACCAGTATATAAGCAATGCAAACCCAACGTACAAAAAAAGCGACCACCCAATAACCTTCCTCACGCTATTCCCTCCTCTATGCTGCCTGTCTATTATTATTGTAAGTTCGTACATGCTAAATTAGAACAAGCTTATTACGCGAATTGCTCGAGAGCCTTCTAGTTATATAAAAAAACTCTTCTACAAAAAGAAGAGTTTTACCTACCTTTAGACACTTTCTTCGGTTCATAATCTGGGATAAGAAACGTACTTACAACCCAACATATTAAACCAGCGCCTTTTATATAGCGTATATATTCATAGTCTTGAAAAAATAAAGTCGTTACAATAAGCGTAAAAAATCCAATTAAAACTAGTACGTATCCTATTTGCTTCTTAGATAACATAACGCGCCCCCTTAAGGAAGTACATCCACTAATAAACTAAAATCTTGTAAAGAAAAAGTACTATATTTCATAATACCTTGTACAGCTAATAGTAAAATAAGACCGGTCACACACATATAATTAATACTTTCTTCACTCTTTTTTTCAGCAACTATTCCGCCACTTATACATAAAATCCCTAATAAATGGAGCGCTAAATACATGAAGAAATAAGCTTCCTCCCAGCGAAGAATAACATTGACTGTCGTTATCAGCACAATACTAAGCAAAATCAAATAAAAAAACTTATTTGATGATATTGTTTCATTCATATAATTTTATACATCCCTTTCAAATTTAGAATTAATGATGTTTCAAAGCTATAAAGTAAATGATTGTTTTCATACTATAAAACAAAAGGAAAGCCACTATTACTTTCACGAATACTTTATGAACCCACATATACTTCTCTTCATTTTTTCTGAAGATGCGCTTCATCATTTCTTCTACAATTAGACCAAATATTAGTAAAACCCCTAACACAATAAGAAGAGAAATAATATTTTCTTTTAAATGAGTACTAGAAAATAAGTAATACTCTGAAAACACAATCGTATCTACTACAGGTTGAAGCCAATGGCAAACGTTTCTATCACATATATCTGTAATAGACGTAGAATCTATAATGTCTTTCAATATTTTTCAATCGTCTTCTTCATCTCATTTACTCCCCACTACGTCTGAAAAGCTTTTTTCCTGCTCTACATATATAGCTGGCATTTCTTTACTCCAATATTTGCGGTTAACAAATAAGAAGATGAGTACTAAGTTTAATCCTGTTATAAAAATAATAAGTCCTGGAAAGAACGTCGTATAATTTGAGAAATCTGCAAAACTCATTATCTCTTCTTTATTTATTAGAAAAGAAACACCGATTACAAATGCATTGTTTAACATGTGAATAGCAATTGGCATGAGTAAGCTATTCGTACGAATATATACGATTGATAGTACAACGCTAAATACAACTGCGCCTAGGAAATCAACATGTAACAACGCAAACAACATCGCTACTACAATGATCGCTATACTCGTTCCCCATTTTGCTGCAAAGCGTTGCAGTAAAAATCCCCGAAAAACAAATTCACCAATAATTGGTGCGATGAATACGACCATAATAATTTGATATACATATCCCCCGGTACTATCTATAATCGGTTCACGTAATGCATTCATAATAAATGCTGGTGTAATCCATGCAAAACTATACATGTACAAAATAAGATATCCATAACTAAACACGCATAACATAATCGTAATGTATAAAACTTGCACCAGGTTAAATGTTTCATTTTTATTAATAAATAATGAAAATGAAACACTGTGTTTTCTATACTCAAAAAAAATCCATGTAATCGGAAGGATATAGAATATAAGAATATTTATAAAAGTAGAATTTTGCATATGAAATGTATTTTCTATCAATGCATTACTGGCTCTTGCAACTAACGTTAATAGTGCAAATACAATTAAAAAATATCTAGCTCGCATCGTTTGAAACGGATTCACACTCATCTCCTCCCCTATGTTACTTTTATCATATCATCTGATTCTTAATTTTTTGAGAAAGAAAACCTTAAAATTTCCTTAAAAATTCCATAAGTTACAGAAAGATGATATGATATTCGAGAAAATTAGGAGGGATTTTTTATGTATCAAGCAAATATTTTGCTCGTTGATGATGAAACAGCAATTTTACAATTACTAACTACCATTCTTGAAAAAGAAGGTTTTTCTCATATTACAACTGCAACATCGGCTGAAATAGCATTATCTCTCACTGAGCAAAATGATTACGATTTAATTCTTTTAGATGTCATGCTTCCTGGACAATCTGGTTTTGATATTTGTCCAATCATTCGCCAAAAAACAGATTGCCCTATCTTCTTCCTCACAGCTAAAACATCTGATTTAGATAAAATATCTGGATTTTCACACGGTGCAGATGATTATATTACAAAGCCATTTAATCCACTTGAAGTAGTAGCTCGTATGAAAGCACAACTCCGAAGACATATGAAACAAGCAGTACCACACGAACAAAAAGCACACTCCAGTTCATTTGGCAGATTTGCAATTGATCAACATTCCGCAGAACTTACAGTAAATGGACGTATTGTCGAATGTTCCGCCCAGCTATTTCAGCTATTACTCTTCTTTTGCGAGAATCCGAACTACGTATTTTCGAAAGAAGAAATATACGAAAAAGTTTGGGGAGCACCTGCCTATAATGGCGATGATAATACCGTAATGGTCCACATTCGAAAACTACGTGAAAAAATTGAACAAGATCCAAGTAAACCAGAATATATAAAAACCGTTCGCGGACTTGGCTATAAATTCATTACAAAGTAGGGTGACGATATGAACTTTAATAAACGACTTATTATCCAGTTTATCCTGCAACACGTATTTGTTTTAGTTACATTACTAATTGCTGTAGTAGCTGCTTTCACTTATTTAATTTTTCTTGTTACTAGCACTTCATATGAACCGAACATTCCAGATTCCGATAATTTTATGATTGCAAGATACATCTCTTCAGAAGATGGCGATATTTCGTTAAAAGCTGAAGTAAAAGACTTAATTAAAGAAAAAAATGATTGGATTCAAGTTGTGGAGGAAAACGGAAAAGTTCTCTATCACTTTAATACGCCAAGTGACGTACCAACATCTTACACGAAAGCATCTTTATTCTCATATATACAGAATCATATAGAAAACCCTTATACATTTACATATTGGGAAATTGAATTAGAAGAAAAGAACGTACTCGTTATTTACGGCGGTATGTTAAAAAGCAATGCATTACTGAAAACAATCAAGAAAGAGCACCCTTCTGTATCTACGGATTCGTTCACATTAACAGAAGAAGAACAGCAATTACTTTCTAAAGAAAAAGCAACACTTCAAATTTTTAATAGTAAGGGCGATGAAGTATTCTCCTATCCAAATGGAAAGAAAAAAACATTTTCTGTTATACAAGCCGCTCTTAATGAAAAAGAACCGTGGAATCATAAAGAAAACACGTCTAGCTTTTACGACACAAATAGTAATCATCTTCTTGTTGTAACTGCTAAAAATGAGCACTACTACCCAGATGATGAAATAGACGATGTATTTACTAAAAAGTTTCTAATCGGATGCGGATTAATCCTTCTTATCGTATTTGTTTATTTAGTCATTCTTTCTATTTGGTACGGTAATAAATTCGGAAAACCGTTATTACATGCAATGCGCTGGCTTAAAAACATCGCTGGTGGAAAGTACGAAGAGCCTGTTAGTAAAAAAGGGAAACCTATTAGGTTCAGGAAATCTGGTAAAGAAAAATGGTCATTCCGCTTATTTAGTGATGTTACAAATTCACTAGAGCATCTTTCTATTACACTCAAAAAAAATGATGCAATGAGGCAAGTACTACAGCAAACACGTGAAGAATGGATTACTGGTCTAACGCACGATTTAAAAACACCACTTAGTTCTATATACGGCTACGCATTATTACTAGAATCCAATCAGTACAAATGGACCGATCGTGACATTCAGCAATTCGGCAGCGTTATGAAAGAAAAATCTCAATATATGACTACATTAATTGATGACTTAAGCTTAACGTATCAATTAAAAAATAACAGTCTTCCTGGGCAGCACGTGAACATTGAAATGAATCAATTCGTCCAAAAAGTATTATTACAATTTATTAATAACCCGACACTTGAAAATCAAAATATTGAATTCGTACCAAGCTCAAACAAAATTCAATATTTCATTGAAGAAAAATGGTTCCAGCGTATTATCGAAAACTTACTCGTAAACGCTGTAAAACATAATAATGAAACGACTAATGTCATGGTAAAACTTTCGCAAAACGCTACTTCATTTTCACTCTCTATTTCAGATAACGGAAAAGGAATGGATGATAAAACAAAAGAGCTTCTATTTGAAAGGTATTACCGAGGAACAAATACAGAAGAAAGCAACGTCGGAACTGGACTTGGCCTCGCCATTACGAAACAGCTCGTTCATGCTCATAACGGAACGATTTCTATCGATAGCGAACTTGGAAAAGGAACGACAATTATACTTGTGTTCCCGTTTCGTTCGTAGAAAAGGCGCTATATGGCGTCTTTTCTTTTTCTTTTCTGGGAGAGTTCAGCGGTAAATGAAATTATATCGGCGATTTTCTGAATATATCGGCGCAACTCGAATTATATCAGCGATTTTTCAAATATATCAGCGCAAATCAAAATATATCAGCGATTTTCAAGATATATCAACTTACCAACAAAAATCGACAATACTAACCTACTTCCCCTGCTATACAAATTAAAAATAACCTTCCATAACTCACTATGAAAGGTCACTCCATATTTCAGCTATTTCCCTACTAACACAAATACATTCTCATCAGGCGCTTCCATTTCTGTATAAAAAGAAACTGACCTTTCTATATCCTTCGTATGTATAGATACACATTCTAATTTTTTGAACATCTTCCTATTTCCCCCTATATAAAAAAGCGAACCATCTCCCAATGATTCGCTCTTATCCTATTACTTCCTCTTCACCGGTATCCAAAGTTCTACTTGAGCAAACTCACTCTTATCTTCATGGCAACGCTCATCATATAGTTCAAACTCAGTAACGCCGCAATGTTCATATCCTGAATGCGGGAACCATTCTGAGAATACTGCGTTCCACGTTTGGTGAATAGACGATACCATTTCTTCATGAGGAACTTTCGGCGTTGTGAATACTGCGTATGTCGCTGCTGGGAAATTACGCTTTGCAACTTCATTTGGTACATTTTCAAAGTCTGTAACTTCCATTCCGATAATATAAGTGAAGTCTCCTGTTTCTAAATTAAAATCAGTACATAATCCAAGCTCTACCCATTGGCTCGTATCTTTACGATTCGGAATCGTCGTTCCAAGATCTTTTTGTAAATATTCTTGCCAAAATGCTGGAATGTCTTGATGGTTCTTCCCTTCTTTACTTGTCGTCTTCAGTTCATAACCCGCCATTAAAAATTCTGGTTTATTTACAATACGATATTCCATTTGTATGCCTCCTAAATACGGATTTAATTTTCTTTGCTTTACATTCACGCTGTAATACATCGGCGTTTCAATTTCTTGCTTTCGATATTCACTCGGTGTCATTTGAAATAATTTTTTAAAGGCTCTCGTGAACGTTTCGTGAGATTGAAAGCCATGCTCAAATGCGATATCAATAACTTTTTCATCCGTATGAGAAAGTTGATAAGCTGCTCGGGCTAACCTCCTCTTTCGAACATACTCCATTACTGTATCACCTACTAACGCCTGAAATACACGATGAAAATGCGACTCAGAAAAACCTGCAATACGTGCTAAATTACGCAGCGTCTGTTTTTCCATTACATCTTCCTCAATATAATCAATTGACCTTTGAATTTGTGCTTCATAGCTTTCCATCTCTGTTCACCCGCCTTATATGTATTATGATAAAAGAGAATCTTATCCAATTCTTGACGTTTTTTACTATAATTTTAAAAACAAATGTAACTTTTTTATATGTATTTCGTTGTTATGTATGAAGGGAGGGAAATGTAGTGAAACATAAACAATCATTAGAAGAAATTTACTCAGAGCATATGCAAGATTTATTTCGCTATCTTCTCTCCCTAACCGGAGATTCCCACTGTGCGGAAGATCTTATGCAAGAAACATTTTACCGAATGCTCATCCATATTGACTATTATAAAGGAGAAGAAATTAGGCCTTGGTTATTTACAATTGCCTACAACGCCTTTATCGATTGGTATCGAAAAGAAAAAAGATATAAAACAACGACAATTGCAGAATTCCATTTACCAAACGTACCAAGTACAGAGCACTCTTATTTCGTAAAACATGAGATTGCTAGTTGGTTAGACAGTTTATCTTCTCTTCCGCTCGAAAGACGAAATGTTCTGTTACTACGAGATTACTACGGATTCTCGTATAAGGAAATAGCAGAAATGACCGGTCTCTCACTAGCGAAAGTGAAAATTGAATTACACCGAGGACGAAAAGAAACGAAAAGCATAAAGGAGTGATACGGATGGGTTGTACAGAATTTAAAAAACTATGGGAGAAGTACGAAAACGGAACGCTCACGCATGATGAACAAGAACTGTTAGAAAATCATATTGAGACATGTGAAGAATGTGAAGCTTACTTAGATGAGTTGCTTTCGAAGAGTGAACCAATAAAGAAAAAACTACCACCACAAAAGCTGAAAGTCCCGTTTTGGAAAATAAAATGGAAACAACGTTGGCAAACCGTTAGTTTTGTCCTTGCCGTTTGTATTGCAATCTATTTTGTCGATCATTTTTCATCTTCTCTTTACTTCTATAATATGAAAAAGTTAGCCGAAGTAAATGAGATTCCAGCACTCGCACTAGAAGCAACAATTCCAAATAGTCGTTCCACTGGAGGCAGTACAAAAATCAAACCCTTTTTCCGTACAGAAAATGAAATGAATTTAGTTAAAACTGTCGGCAAAAAAGAACTTCCAATTGGCACAGTAACAACGCGTAGTTTCTTATCATCTGTAACTGACACAAATCAATCTTGGGCAAATAAACCCTATTCAAAAAAACTTTCCTTTGTTCATCCAAAAATCAAGGAAGAAGCTTCTTTGAAAGAATCATCTAAAAAAGTTTGGGATACACTTGGAAAGATACATGAGGGGACCGTTGCAGAAGTAGCGCTATCTTTCGATAAAGCTTACACTTTACAAGAAGTCGAATCGATTCTATATAGCGCATTTGAAGCACAAGAAATGCCGCCAACTCCTTTATGGTACGCCTTAGACACAGGACAAGAGAGAATAGATGAGGAAGATTTCATCCTACATGGTGGAGAAATTATAGGATTTTCAGAACATATAAATCTCCCTGATAATGAAGCAATACGACCGAAGACAAAAGAAGATGAAGTGATCGAAATGATGCACATTCTTTCTACACATAAAGAAACTGTAAGTAAAACTACTCGAACTCCTGAAAAAGAGCTGAATTTAGATAAGCGCTATCAGTATGTAAAAGATAACGGCGTTAAAGTATACGGGATTGTCATTACTGGTCCATCGAAAGAGTTATTAAAATTACAAAACTCGTCGCACGTTCGTTATGCGACTCTTGGAGATATTGAGGTTTGGAATTGGTTTGATTATTAATGAGGAAAAGGAGAGCAAAGATATGCTCTCCTTTTTAATCCGAAATCACTTTCACATACATCCCTCTCACCGCTTTTTCATAAGCGACCTCACTCATCTGTCTTATGTTTTCTGATACGAAAGACGATGAAACAACTTCACCTTCACGAAGTAACGACGGATCAATGAGTCGGACTTTATTTTTCTGATACAAATCATAATCATTTCTATCTTCTTTTACTTTTACATTCGGATGAACTTTTCTTAATAAAGCATGTACTTCTGAATCATTACATTGCTGCAATTTCGAAATTAGCTCATCATCTTCAAGAAGAAAATCATCTGCATGAATAACCTTTTTGTGTAGAGCTAACTTTAGCGTTTTTGCTAACATATCATTTCCGTAAATATTCATTGGTTGCATAAAGAAATCGATTACTTCTTTGTAATACGTTTCTGCAAACCATTCAGCTATTTCGATATTTTGAAGGACCATTTTCCCATCTACAGCAATGACATCCTCTAAAAAACTGTGAACTTCTTCTAAAGAAACATACCCATATGTATACATATCTCGTAACGTATAATCAACTCTGTCTGCGCATAATTCTGGTGCTGACCTTTCGAGTAACGTCCATTTTGAATCATCTAACAAAATATCTTCATAGTTATAACCATACTTTGAAAGAATCGCTGGAATTTCTGAGTTTTTCACTACAGAACTAAATATCTCTTCATGATAACTTTCACCCTCATTATGAAAAACATAATCAATCACGTGGGAAAAAGCAGTATGTGATACGTCATGCAGTAAACCTGCAATTTGTTCTTCTACTGAACCACCAAGTTTTTTAACTAATAACATAACACCAACTGAATGATCAAAGCGCGTTACATTCCATTTCTCATTTATTAAGTAGCTTGCGCCATTTTGATGAATACCTTTTAGTCTTTGCACAGACTTACTTACAATTAATTCTTCTAACACCTGATCCACTTCAAACTCACCGTATAGCACATCTGATATAACCACTTATAATCCCCCTTTATTTCAGCAGCGTCTTTTAATCGTACCTTTTTTATGAAATCGACATCAATATAAATATTAAATTCAAATATAATAATGTTATACATGTCTGTTATTTCTTTTAATTCATTTGTTTTTATTGAGTGCTCCTTATATGGAGCCTTTTTTTATTGAAAAATATGGGGACTTTCATTCCAAATCGTGAACAGGACGCTATAAATAGAAACGTACATATTCCGGCGACGAAAAGGATAATATTGCCAGTTTCATTCTTCTTTGATTTAATACAAGTATGGCCGTTAAGGGAAAGAGGGGAAACATGAAAAAGATTTTCTTCACCATTCTATTCATCATTATTGTATTCATTAGTTTAGGATATTGGAAATTCTTCACTTTATCTGGGGTTTCAGGCGGTGAAAAGATTCAATCCATATACTCGCCAGATAAAACGTATACTTTACATATATACAGACATAATGGCGGCGCAACGACTAGTTTTGCTATAAGAGGAGAGCTTATAGCAAATAATAAAAAATTTATGAACACGAAAAATATATACTGGAATTATCGTGAAGAAGATGCAACTGTACAATGGTTAGACGATCATACAGTGATGATTAATAAGCATAAATTACATGTAGAGACGGACACGTATGATTTTAGAAAAGATGAAAGAGAAAAGGACTGACATTTATCAGTCAGCCCTTTTCTCTTTATCCCTCTATTCAAACGTAACTTCCACCTGCACAATCTCAGATCTACTTCCCAGTCTTAATGGCGGTCCCCAGAATCCGAAACCAGAAGAAACAATCGCGTGGAATGCACCTTTTTGTGCGTATCCCCAGTCTAATTCGTACATTCTTCTCGTTACAATATGATTCGGCGCCATTTGTCCGCGGTGCGTGTGACCTGATAATAGTAAATCAACACCCGCCTCCGCTGCTTGTTTCAACTCGAATGGTTGATGATCCATTGCAATAACTGGCATAGATTTATCTACCGTACTCATTAGATTTTCAAAGCTTTGACGATCTCGCTCTGTTTTATCTCTTCTTCCGACGAGGTAAAATTGATCTTCAATTGTAATCACTTCATCTAACAGAATACGAATATCAATCTTGTCCATCTCTTGTAAAAATTCAGGAACTGCTCGTCCGTAATATTCGTGGTTTCCTAACACACCATATACGCCTAGTGGAGCTTTCATTTGTTTCATAATTGGTCCCATATTTTTTTGAATGAACACACCTGGATGATCATCGATAATATCTCCTGGCAGTAAAATAATATCAGGCTCCATCTCATTTACATGACGGACAAGTCTTTTTAAATGCGAAACGCCAGATAATTTACCGAAATGCATATCAGAAGCCATCGCAATGCGTAAGCTTTTACGTCCCTCTACTTTTTTCGGGATGTGCACCTCGTACTTTCTTACTACTGGGCTATATGCGTTGAATATCCCATATGCAAAAATAAAGATAAACGCAAATAACACGGTCGTTCCTGTCCAAATAATTGCCGCTTCTTTCTCCACTGAAAACTGTAAAAGAAAGACCGTAATATTTGCTAACGGCAATAACATAAGCGCATATTGTATGACCGCAAACCAAATTGAACCTATCGTTCGTAGAAATGGCAAGAACTTAAACACTTGCACGAGAATGTACGCATATGAAATAAATCCGACTACGAAAGCGTAATATCCCCAAGATTCCCAGCCAAACACCGCATGAAGCCAAATCCAACCGTTCCAGCCGATGTAAAACATGAGTAATGTGTATACAATTAACATAGTAAATATATTGAAATAACGAAGATTTTTCACAGTCAGCCTCCTTCTTAATTTCTTCTATTATATCTTGTTATGCACGTTTAACGTAAATATTAAGCACAGCAATCTTCACAATAAAAACCTCTAACTGCTAGATGCAAACCTAACAATTAGAGGTGCAATTCAAAACAAAATTACTTTTACAGATTTTCGTTATAGAAACTTGTTAATTTTTCAACTGCAATTTTTACTGGTTCTGGTTGGTCATATAAATCGTAATGACTCGCACCTTCCACAACAAGTAAATCTTTTTTCTCTGAAGCTGCTTTCTCATACAGCTCATGACCATCTTTATAAGAACCGAATGCGCCTTGCTTGCTGCCAACAATAATTTGTAACGGCTGTGTTAATAATATATCTGCTAAATGGAACGCATCAAAACCAATTACCGATCCCATGCTCGTAAAGTTTAACTTATTTGGAGAGTTAACACTTTGCCCACGCGGTGTTGTATAATACTCAACTGCTTCTACAATATCTATATCCATCATACCTGTCGCCTTTAATTCCTCCTCATTTTTAGGAATCCAGTTCGTAATCATCGCCTCTGCTCCGCGCGCTTCAGCAGTACGTTGTTTACCAATCGCCTCTAACACCCCAATCGGATTAGCTTCACGGTTTAATCGCCCAATATTTGCACCAACAACTGTGCCGACTGCTTTAATACGGCGCTCTGTCATTGCGGCATTTACCGCATAACCTCCGCCTGCACAAACGCCTAACACACCGATGCGTTCTTCATCTACATAAGGAAGAGTAGTTACATAATCTACCGCTGAGCGAATATCTTCAACGCGCGCAGCTGGTTCTTCCATATATCTCGGTGCACCTTCACTTTCACCTTGATACGATGCATCAAACGCAAGCGTTACATAACCTTGTTCTGCTAATTTCTCTGCATATAATCCTGCCGTTTGATCTTTACAGCTACTACCTGGATGCACACAAACAATCGCTGCATTTGGTTTCTTTTCCTCAGCACCTACAGGAATATTTAAAATACCTGCAACTCGTAATCCTCTTGCATAAAAATGAACTTTTCTCTTCGTAACTGCCATATATAAAACCACCCTTACTTTATTTTTAATTTACACTTGTGAGAGTTAATACTCACGTGTATATTTATAATAAAGCGAGCAACCACTTGTTTCAATGACCACATTTACGCATTTGGGTGATAATACACACATAACGAAATATGTGTATCAATAACGGAGGAACATCATATGGAGAAAATCGATAGAAGAATTATAAAATCACAAAACGCCATTCAATCCGCATTTATCGAAATGTTAATTGAAGATGGCTTTGATGAAATTACAGTAAAAAACATTACAGAAAAAGCGAACATCGGAAGAAAAACTTTCTACCTACACTACCTAGATAAATACAATTTATTAGATAAAATTGTGGACGACCATTTAAATCAATTAAGAGAAATATGCGATATAAAACAAACAAAAGGCTATATAGAAGGAACTGTCATATGGTTTGAATACTTCAAAGAACACAAACCATTTTTCACAGCTTTATTTAAAAGCAACAGCACATTATCATTTCAGAAAAAGTTCCTAACGTTCATCATGGGTGAACTAGAGAAAAAACTAAACACAAATACGTCAGTAAATAAAAACATTGATACACACATCGTTTTAAAATTTTTAGGAACAGCTGTCATGGGCATTTTGGAATCTTACGTGTTGGATGAGATTGATAATGATGTTGAGTATGTTGCGACGCAGGTTGGGGAATTGATGAGGAGGAATATATAACGGTTATGAAAAAGTGCACCCAGATTGTTGGGTGCACTTTTTATATTTATTACCTCACATATTAATTGCATCAACAGAATACAGCGTATCGTCCGTCTGAAAATACATAGCAAATCCGCGGCTATAATAAGTACCAAATTGAATTGGTTCTCCAAGTTCATTACGAAGATTCATATCATGCACATGATTATTATTTAAATCATAAACAAATCCGTCCTACATTATTTTCATCATATTTGTACGTTGCAAATACTATATTTTCACCCTTAACTGTTTATATATAAGATATTTATAAAAAAGAAAAGCTGATATCAGCTCTTCTTTCTACAATTTATTTTTCATTTAATTTTCACCATCCATTTCCTCTGCTGTCTCAGATGAAAATTCTTTTAGGTTTTTTCAATATCTCTAGTTTTTTCTTCATATAAATATCCCTTTTTACTAAAAAAGATGTTTTAAGCTCCCCTATAGGAATATATTTCTCCAATACTATTTGTCATCATAGAGTGTAAATGAATTAGCGGGAAGTTGTTGTGTAAAATTAGAAGTATTGAGTTGTTCTATTGGTTCTTGAGATGTTTGTTTCATGTGTCGTTTTTCAAATGCTAATTGTATCCTTTGTAGCATAATATGTGCTGTAATAATAGTCAGGATGAAAAATGTAATAGGAACCATTGGAATCCAAGGTTGAACAGAGAGGGAACGAAAATAGAGACCAATTAAACCTGACCATTCATTGCTAACTGACTCAACTTCATTTCCGTAGAAAAGAATTGTACCACCAAAAAATAATTCTAAAATACCAAAATGAGAGAAAATGATTAAAGTTTGTACAAATTGTTGCATCATGACAATGATTAGAATAGGAAATATATTCGGAAATATGTGTTTTATAGCGAGATGAAATTTGCTTCCTCCTAATATTGTAGCAGCTTCTATAAATTCTTCATTCAGTATCTTTTTTGTCTCTTTTGCAAAATAAAATATAAGAACGGGTAAAGCGAGAATGACTAAGACTATGATTTCAAAGGATGCTCGTTCAAAGAAAGAGGGAACTGGAGACCCGTTTTGAAAACGCAATACTGTATCAAGAATAAAGTAACCAATGAGGGTCATTGGAACAACTGTAAAACAATCAAAGAGAGCTTCAAGTGTCTTAAAACTTTTTCTTACATAAAAAGCGAAGAATAATCCAATTGCTAGCCCGATAAATGTTCGTAGAAATGCTATCAATAACGATATACCAATGGTCCATTTCGCTCCATCTACTACTCTATGTAATAAATCAAATCCCTTCATATCCGTACCTAACAGAAAAGTGAAAGAAGGGGGAAATGGTGCTGCTTGTACATTACCACTTTCATCATATAGAATAGATGTTTGGCGAACTTTCCCATCAAAGAATATGGAATTTCCGATGCTTACTATGATTAATAGAAGCAAAAAGGATATACAAATTATGAAATACTTATCCCTTTTTAAATGGGCCCACATGTTAAGATTCTCCTTTCAGTTCATCAGGTATGAAAATATTGAAAAGCTTAAAGACAATAAAGATAGGAATGTAAATTAAAAACAATGTAACGCAAAATATTTCAGGTGCTGGTTCTAATTCGGTATTATACGTTTTTAAAAATGTGAAAATACCTTGAACATTGAGTAAATATTCAATAATGTATAAATTAGATAACATATACCAAATATTTGTTTTTGAGAAGTAGAGAGTACTTAAAAAGACGTTTCTTAGAACGTGATGATTGAGAATATAAAACGTGTCAAATCCTTTGGCGCGTGCTAGCAAGGTATAATCTTTTTGTAATTCATTTTCAAAACGTAGCAATAGTAGCTTGTTAAACATAAGAATAGTTGGAAAACTTAAGCAAATAATCGGAAATAGTAAGATTGAGTTGTCTTTTGTACCAGCTATATTTGCGATTAAAAAGTTTGTCTGTTTATAAATCCAAACGACAAGTAATTGGAGACACAAAATAATAAAAATATCAGGAATTGCTTCTAATAGTAAAAAAAATGATTTTATTCTTTCTCTTTTTTTTACAGGGAGTAGCAACAAGGCATAAACAGTCATAAAAGAAACTAATACGGAAATAAAAAGAGCAGCTAAAAAGATAATAACCGTGTTTCCATATTGAATTAGAATTTGAGGAAATAGGGGTTTTGCAAATTTCGTGTAAGTTAATGGATCCCACCCTATTAATTTAGAGGTGACGTCCGTAAGTGTGTGCAGGTAATTGTTAAAGTCGATCTTCATCCCAATAAATAAGTGCGGTAATGTGCCGATAAATATAATGATAATAAACGATAAGAATAGGTGGAACGGTATCGTTAAATATGTTTGTGCAAAATTTTTTTTCATGTTAGCCTAACCTTTCCTATAAAGTGAAGCTACCATCAGTAGAGAATCTCTACTGATGGTAGCCTAATGAACCATTTTTTACAACAAATTCAGGAAAAAGAAACACTTCATATACTTGAATTGAAAGGGAACAAATTTTTATTCCTTATTTATTAGGGGTGCTAAATGTTTTTTATAAACAAATTACATCGCTAAACCATTTAAAGTGAACTGTTCTATAAAAGAAATTTAAGTAACTACTTTACTTTCTAAATGTCAAGATATGAAGTTTAGTTTATGTAGACTCAAAGGTTAAAAATTTTTATTTATTAGCTTTTCATTAACTCTTCTTTGTTTATCTCCATATTTGTCTTAGCAGAATTTTTAAATTCGATTATATTTACTTGATTTTGGAATTTATTCAAGAAGTCTGTTACTAACCTAATTAACAAAAAGAAAATAATCATTTGGATAATCATGCAAGCCCAAAGTAAATAATCCGTCCAGTTCATATCTTTCACTCCTTTATTTGTTTTGTAAGATATAAAAAATGATTCATACTACGATAAATTGTGAATGTTGAGTTTAAAATTGCTATTAATAAAACTAAGAATGTTGATAAAAGTATAGAGAAGATTCCATTATGATTGAAAATTAGTGATATATCCTTTTCATATATAAGAAGAGATTGCAAGCTGAAAAAATCTGTTTCATTTTTAATAAGGAAAATAATTAATCCTACTAAAAAAATATTGCGAAACACTAAAGTCCAAGATAAGTTATGATCTCCTACAATTCCACCACATCCGCAAGAAATATTGGTTCTCTTCCTATATAAATTAACAATGATTCCTATTGTATACATAATTAATAAAAGTAAAAGTATAGCGCCTACCCAAAGCTGTAATAATCCTAGAATGAGTGA
Source organism: Bacillus sp. MN7755 (assembly GCF_054771475.1). Lineage (NCBI taxonomy): Bacteria > Bacillati > Bacillota > Bacilli > Caryophanales > Bacillaceae > Bacillus > Bacillus sp. MN7755. Next base: position 160,522 of record NZ_BTRL01000008.1, on the reverse strand, counting down.
AATGGAACAAATTAACGCAAGGCTTACTTCCATCCTAGAAAAGAATTTTATGAATTTTTTGGGGAGGATTTTATATTCCCCTACAATGACAACGTGTTTGCTAAAATGTAATAGTTTACTAATAGAGGACGATAGAAAAAGAGTACCTATTAATATCCTTAAAATTAAGATAATTTCATTCATATTAAAACCTCATCAAGTTTATTTTGATATAGAGTTGCTTGGGTTGTGTATAATTCATAGTATTTCCCTTTTTTCAGGAAAAGCTCTTCATGAGTACCGAACTCAACTAATTCACCATTGTCTAATACAACAATTTTATCTGCTAATTTAGCTGCAGACATTTTATGAGAAATCATAATTGTAGTTTTCTGGTTAGTCAGTAATTCAAATTTATCAAAAATTTCTCTTTCTGAAATAGGATCTAACGCAGCAGTTGGCTCATCTAGAATCATGATATTACCATTTTTAAATAACGATCGAGATATTGCTAATTTTTGCCATTGACCTCCTGAGAGCTCTTCACCCTCTTGTAAAAATCTCCCTAATGGAGTGTTGTATGCATTCGGGAATAGTTGGATATCTTCATGGATTCCTGACTGCATAGCTACATTTTTTAGTTTTTCATCATTATTTATTTCGGAAACATTACCAAGAGCGATATTTTCTCTTATGGTTAAATGGTACTGAATAAAATCTTGAAACATTACTGTCGTGTGCTCTCTTAAAGAATGTAATTGAATTTTGTTAATAGGTATATTATCAAAATATATATTTCCAGATGTAAGTGGATATAGTCCAAGCAGGCATTTTATTAATGTAGTTTTTCCAGATCCATTATGACCGACTATTGCTATCTTTTCATTAGGTAATATAGAAAAAGATACATTTTGTAAAATTTTATTTTTATTATTAGGGTATGAAAAAGATACATTTTCAAAGCGTATGCCATATTGTAAAACACTAGGAAATGGTACTTGTTCATCGGTATTTATTTCATCCTCATCTAGTGAATCGATATAATGAAAATAGTCATATATATATAATACATCCTCATATAATTGAGCCAAATTAGCTGAAATGTTATGTAATGCATTTTGTGTATTATGTACTGCTTGTCCTATAGAAACGAAGTCACCAATTTTAACAGCAGATTTTTTAATGAGCCAAATAATAATTCCGGCCGAACCACAATATGAAAGAGCTACTAGCAAATCTAAAAATATTTCCGCTTTACTTTTGGTTTTTAAGAAATTTAAAGAATAACTCATATTTTTATTATATTTTTTTTCCCATCTTTGTATGAAGTACGTATGTAGGTTAAAAATTCTAATTTCCTTAATCGTATCTTTTTGCATTAACAAGTTCTCTATATAATTTGTCTCCCTTAGGAGGGGAGTAGTTTTTTTTGTGAGTTCAAATCCTTGTTTACCAAGATATGATTTTATGAAAAGAGCTGGAAAAAAGGTAATACTAGCAACTACAGCTAAACTCCAATGAATAGAGAGTAAAAAAATAATTAAAGATGAAATGGTTATTAAAGATTGTGCAATTAAAAATAAATTGTTAATTGGTGATAGTAGACGTCTACCAGTATTTGATTTTATTCGATTGGTATAGTTATAAAAATCAGGATTATCAAAATATGAATACGGTATTTTAAATGTCTTATAAGCAATTTCTTCAGTTAAAAATTTAGTGAGCTTAAAGCGCATATTTTCGTCAATATAATACTGTAATTGTTTAATGATAGTTTCAATTAATAATAGCAAAAATTGTAGTACAAGCAGAGTAATAGCTAATGTATAATTTTTATTTTCACTTGTAATGATGGTGGATACATTGTTAATAAGTTCTTTTGTAGTCCATATTGTAGCCACAGGTAACATCCCTAAAATAATCATGAATATGCTAGAAAAGCAAAACCAAATCTTATTGAGTTTCCAAATTAGTTTAATAGTTCTTAGTATGTAAGTAATGAACATATAAAAAACCCTCACTTTTTTTCTTTTAGAGGACATTGTCAGATATTGGAGAGAATTTAGTAATAGTAGCTTCAGAATTTATACGTATAAATGTCGGGAAAACAAATATTTGTAATTGTTTTTTTTGAATCTCAGATAAAGGAAATACTGGAATCTTACAATGCGCCGGAATACTATTATTAAATTGATTGTATAAATCTGGGGTTTCGGAATATAAATATATTATTAGGTTATGTGATTTGTGCTTATTTTTATGAATAATTTCATTTAATTTTTCATGGCATATTTTACATGATGCAGCCATTAACAAGATAATAGATTCATCATGGATGGAATAGGAATTTGGTAATTGTAATATATTGCTAATATCTTTTTTTATTAAGGAGTTTGATTTTTTCTGAATAAATTTTGGTTTGGGTAATAGAGCGAGCGCTTTTTTCAACTTACTAATTTGTATAAGTAGAACTAATAGAAAAAGTAACCATATGAAAAATAATAGAAGATATACAATCATATTAAACGCCTTTCTATCTTTAATTTAATAGGATTCAAAGCTAAGAATTTTATATTCTTATCTTTGAATTTTACACTTTTAGCAACAACCAACAGCAACAAAACGTCCGTTACCATAATGACGAAGTAATGTGCGACGGCTTGTACCACAATAACTATCATAGTCACAACCTTCTTCATAGTATTGTGGACCAACAACCTCATTTTTTACCCCAAATAATTTTGCTAAAACATTACTCATACTAACAACCCCTTTTCAAATTATTGGTAATACATTACAAATTTTAGCAATAAAAGACAGAATATTCAATATAAATAAAATTTTATCAAGTTTTTTCAGTTTATAGCAAATTAATTATTAAAAAGAATCTGTTTCACAATTGTTCTTTTCTTATTTGTTAATTTTTACAAATAAAAGCATTGAATTAAAGTGGAATTCTTCAAAAAATAATTGGAATTCATTTTGAATAGAAGGATTCATAAAAAATGACATCATTTCGACTCTCTAAATAACTTCTCTTCCCCTATAAAATAAACTAATAATTCACCAAAATAATTATATGCAAATATTCCAGGTATTCTATTCTCTATCGTGCCTGTTATATGTTGTCTATCTATTATTTTTTCATCACTCATATATCCGTATATAGAATTAATTCTAATTAACAGTTGCTCAAAAACCGTTACTATTTCCTGTTTATATTTAGTAAAAAGCTTTTTTTGCAAATGATATTGTTAAATAATCGATACTCTTTCCCCTAGGATCTCCACCACGCTACACTATACCAAAAGCCGCTTCCTCTCCCAAGTACTCCACCAGCAGTACCGACCATTGCATCTAGCTCCTCATCATACCCCCCTGGTTCTTCATGCATCTACATTTCAATAGCTTTTTTCAGTTTCAAATACTTTATTAATTGGTTCGTAGTGTGCTATTTTTGTAAACTCCAATCCAATTTTTTCGATTGTTTCAAAGAAAAAGCTGACATATCTATACGGAGAAATATCTTTCTTCGTATAGATATCGAATATTATAGACATAAAAACTCTCCATTTTTAATTTTTTAATCTTTCCCATCCATATCCTATTAATCATCTAAATCATACTGTGATGCACTTATAAATAGTTTTAACTTTATACTAGCTACTACTATTTACTCCATAATCCGTTCTTCCGCATAACAAACAAATACTTACTTTTCCGAACATAAAGATACTATATAATACTCATCTTCAAAATGACCTACTATATACCCCATTTCCCCCGCTAGTTCAATTGTTTCTTTATTAAAATATACTCTTGCCCGATCAAATTTCATATGCTTTATGATACGCTCTAACTCATTTTCGTTTACTACCTTTTCAGAGAAAAGAAACACGAGGCTTCCATTCTGTCTTCGCAATAAATTGTGCTGCTTCCGTACGGCTTACCTCTTCACCTGGAACCCAGCCCTTATCTGCTCCAACTGAAATATTTTCTTGAATTAAACTATTAACATACTTCGCACCCCAATAATTTTTTAAGCAGCACATTTTTAGTAGTTTTATATTTTCATTTGTTTGCTCTTTATAAGTTTTAAAAATAACATCATATGTATCAGCTACTTTTATATGAATATACGCAACACAACCAACAAATTGATAATAATTATCAACTAAATACAAAAAATATCATTTCCTGCACAAATACGCCTTCCGCTCATTTTTAAAAAGTAAATAATGTGCCGTATGAACTTTCCGTTCTAAATAATCGATAGAATACGAGCTTGATGGATCAACTAAATCACCTATCGCACCTGAAAGATGATCAATGACTTGCTGCAGTATTTCTAAGTTTTTCTTTTCACTTTCAGAATTCATTTCATCCATAATGTCACAAATAAGGTATTGAACTCTCCTTAAACGTAATTCCTTTTGCTCCACGTATATCTCCTCCTTATTAGTCATATTACGCTTTAAATATATGGGGTTATAGCTTAACCAATTCTAAAAAGTACAAAGGCAACCATCTTCATAAAGATGGTTGCCCCTATTTTTATACTTGCATCGCTTTTTCTCTCAAAGCTCTTCTTAACAATTTACCTGTCGTATTCTTCGGCAATTCTGTTAAAAACTCGATACTCTTTGGTACTTTATATTTCGCTAAATGTAACGTGCAATAATGCATAAGTTCCTCTTCTGTTACGTTAGCTTGTTTCAAAACGACGTAAGCTCGCACTGCTTCTCCTAAGTTTTCATCAGGAACGCCAATTACGACAACTTCTGCTACAGATTCGTGTGTGTACAATACTTCCTCTACTTCACGAGGGTATACGTTATAACCACCAACTAGGACGATATCTTTTTTGCGATCAACGATATAGAAGTAACCTTCTTCATCCCTTTTCGCTAAGTCTCCTGTATACAGCCAGCCGTCTTTTAATGTCGCTGCTGTATCTTCTGGTGCGTTATAGTATCCTTTCATAACGTTAGGTCCGCGAACAATTAATTCACCGACTGCGCCAACAGGTACTTCTTCCCCAAGTTCGTTCACAATTTTATTTTCTACATGCCAAATATTTGTACCGATCGACCCTGGTTTACGCGGACGATCGAGCGGGTTAAAACAAGTTACTGGTGATGCTTCTGATAAACCGTATCCTTCTGAAACGATAACGTCAAAACGTTTTTCAAAGTTTTGCAGAAGAGCAACTGGCATGGATGCACCACCTGAAATACAAAGGCGAAGCGTCTTCACATCTTCTGCGCTTGCTTCTTCAAATAAATATAAATAATTGTACATCGTCGGTACACCAGCAAAAATCGTTGGTTCGTACGTGCGACAAATACGGAATACTTCTTTCGGACTAAATTTCGGTAACATTAAAATAGTTGCCCCGTTCACAATCGGTGCATTTACCGCCACTGTTAAGCAGAACACGTGGAACATTGGCAGTGCTGCAACGACGCGGTCATCAGCCGTATATTGTAAATACGACGCCACATCGCTCGCATTACTATATAAATTTTTATGTGTTAACATAGCGCCTTTCGGTTTTCCAGTTGTACCTGAAGTGTATAGAATAACCGCTACATCTTCTTCATCTAGCTCTGGGCCTTCGTAAGTTAAATCTCCAGCCCCTATCATTCTGGTAAACGTTTTCATTTTTTCGGTTTCTGTATGATTAAAATCTGATGAGGTTTCGCATATGATGATGTTTTCAAGTGAAGGAAGTCTTGTTGTAAGAGATTGTATAACAGGTAGAAGGACGTCGAGTACGATGATTGTTTTTACATCTCCATTTTGTAAAATGTAATGCATTTCGTCTGCTGTATAAATTGGATTAACTGGAATAACAGTTGCTCCAGCTTTCATTGTTCCATATAAACCGACCAAAAAATGTGGTGAGTTTCCAACAACTAATGCGACATTGTCCCCTTTTCCAATGCCCATTGCTGCTAAATTGCTAGAAAACCTTGTGACCATTTTGTTTAATTGGTCATACGAGACCGACTGATCCATAAATATATAAGCCGGTTTATCCCCCTTCTTTTTCGCCGTTTCAGCCAAAGATTGAACGAGATTCACATAAACCCCACCTTTATAAAATTTAGAATATTTAAAAATTCTAAATTAATTATATTAAAAGAAAATTAAAGTGGCAAGTGTTATTCCATTAACTGCATATACACAGGTCACCTCCTCTTAGTTTACTTTGGAAGGATAAGGGAATTTCATTTGTTAGCACACTATGAAACGAAGGCTAAAATCATTTCAGGATAATATGCACTCATCTTTTCTCTCAGCATTGCAAGTTCCTCTTTATTCAAGCTCGTATACTCCCCATACAAGTTAAGAACGTCCGCTCCATCTTCATGAAAAAACAATGTAACATATAACGTCGGTAACCCTTTATTGTCATCTATCGAAAAGACAAGATCTGGCGTTTTATTCACCGTACTAAAAGCTTCATTTCTTTTCCATTTCTTATTTTGAAACATAGTTTGTATATCAGCTATCTTTCGTCTGTTATCTGTATGCGTAAAATATATAACATTATCTTTCGCTGGCTTTCCAATAGATAAAAGTGTGCGATCTGAAGACGTTTCATCGTTACAAGCTGCCATTCCGATAACGAAACTGAATAGTAATACAACGTACATTACCCTCTTCATTTCAATCCGCCTCCTTTTGAATATATATACTCCTTTATGGGAGGCAAATGTCCTGTGATTTTATGGTATATGAAATTATATCGGCGATTTTTCTAATATATCGACTTACCGACAAAACGCGATAATTTACGCAAAAAAAGAGGCTGTCCATTACGGCAGCCTCCCTTATTTTTAGAAGAATAAATGTAAGAAATCTTCTGTTGTAATATTACCGAAGTAGCGTTTAATATCTACGCCTTCTAAAGCTGCAGTGAATGCATCTTTATCAAATTGTACACCTGTTAGACGCTCTTCAATGTCATGCACATCTAATGAACCGAAGAAATCACCGTAAATTTTACATTCTGTTACTGTTCCTTTTTTCACTTCAAGACGAACGTCAACTTGTCCAACTGGGAAGCGGTGTGAATGTTGTAAGTTGAACTTCGGAGATTTTCCGTAGTTCCAGTCCCAATTTTGGTAGCGTTCTTCAGATAGTTTATGGATTTCTTTCCAATCATTTTCTGTTAATTCATACGTTGGAATTTCTGTTTCTCCTTCGAAAATTGTTTCTAGAAGAAGTTGTCTAAACTCTTCTGTCGTCATTTTTTCGTTTAAGAACTCAGTAATGTTCGCAACGCGGCTACGGATTGATTTAATACCTTTTGATTGGATTTTATCCATTTTTACTTTTAACGCTGATACGACGTGATCGATTTCAGAGTCAAATAGTAACGTACCGTGACTGAACATACGACCTTTCGTTGAGAACTGCGCATTACCCGAAATTTTTCTACCTTCAGCTAAAATGTCGTTACGACCACTTAGTTCTGCATTTACGCCTAATTTACCAAGCGCTTTCGTTACAGGCTCTGTGAATTTTTTGAAGTTGCTGAAACTGTCTCCATCATCTTTCGTAATAAAGCTGAAGTTTAAGTTTCCTAAATCGTGATATACTGCGCCTCCGCCAGATAGACGACGAACGACATGAATCCCTTTTTCTTTTACGTAATCTGCATTAATTTCTTCTACTGTGTTTTGGTTTTTACCAATGATAATGGAAGGTTCGTTAATGTAGAACAGTAAGTATGTTTCGTTAATATCTAAATTCTTCACACAATATTCTTCAATTGCTAAGTTTATTCTAGGGTCTGTAATTCCTTTATTATCAATAAATAACATCGTATCACCTCATGAGTTCCATACGTAGCCACTATGCGCTAGCGTAATATGGCCACTGAAAATTTGTTTTGCTTCTGTTACTAAATCAGATGGGTTGCCTGTATGCGGTAAGTGCGTTAATAGAAGTTCTTTTACATTTGCATCCTTCGCAATACTTGCCACTTCTGTACTATTCATATGCCCTGCTTTCGCTGCTTCCTGATGTGCATACATATTACACTCACAAATGAAAAGATCAGCATCTTTTGTGAATGGAATAAATTCAGGAATATAACTGGAATCCGCGCTATATACTACAGCGTCACTACCAGCTGTAATACGCATCGCAAAGCATGTAACAGGATGAACAGTTTTTAAGAATGAAATCGAGAACGGTCCAACTTGAAGTGTTTCTTCTGGATTGTACGCGATTCCTTTCGTATGTGGTTCATGTGTTAAAGAATGGAATCCATTCTCGTCAAACGTATGACCGTATATTGGTAATTCCGGTAGTTGCCCTTTTGTCGCACTCGTAATTAATCTCGCATATTGCAATACCCCAATGTCTGCAACATGATCGTGATGATAATGCGAAAGTACAACTGCATCTATATCAGATGGTGTTATATATTTTTGAAGCTGTGCTAGTACACCACTACCACAGTCTACAAGTAAACGAAATCCATCGTGTTCAAACAAATACCCCGACGTTGCTTCTCCCGCTTCTGGAAAGCCGCCCCAAAAGCCGACAACAGTCATTTTCATATGTATCCATCCTTTCTAAAACCGAGTAGGAATGCATGTTTCACTTACATTCTACATTGTTAACTATAATCCATTTCCTAAACTTTTTCATTAATTTTCAATTTTGTTATAAAACAGTTATTGACTTTTATTTTTTGTACTAATACAATGATAGTAAGAAATGGAAATGGAGGGATTGACATGATCGATCAACCAATGGAGTTTTTCAGAAATTTACCGACGAAAACTTGTGCGCACTGCGGGAAAGAAATTGATGAGCAACACGAAGCATACCATAACAAATGTGATGACTGCGTTCACGAAGAATAGTAGTTTATGAACATAAAAAAACCTAGCAGACATAGTCTACTAGGCTAATAACATCGTATCCTTCATCGTTGAACCTTTCACCAAGAGCTCCAGTTCAAACTCATACAATTCTTTTTTTCGATAATTTTTCGTATGGATTTTATCCATCATCAGGTCGACAACTTTTCGGGCCATCTCATCGATTGGCTGTTCAATTGTCGTAATACCTGGCTCTGTAATCTGTGATAAAATTTGATTATCAAAACCGATAACAGCGAGATCATCTGGAATGCTCCAGTCATGGCGTTTCGCCTCTGAAATAATTCCAGCTGCTACTTCATCGCCTCCTGCCAAAATCGCGGTAGGATTTTTTTTGTCCTTTAATACTTCATGGAATATGCGCTTTCCGTCCTCCCAAGAGAAAGCGTTTTCAAGAAAATCGATCGCTTCTACTTGGCGGCTCTTCTCCGTTATGGCACGTAAAAAGCCCATTTTTCGCTGTTGACTAACAACTTTGGTTTCGTTTCCACGGCAAAAAATAAGATTACGATATCCTTGTTCTAACACATGCTTAGCAGCTATGTATGCTCCTTGCGCATGATCAAACTTCACTGTCGGAACATTTGCTTCCTCAATATATTCATTACATAACACGATTGGACCGTGCTGTAAGTATGGCTCTACATCTTCCCACGGATTTTCTAGTGAACATAGAATAATCCCATCTACTTGTTTCGTAGATAATAATTGTAAATACTCCATCTCTTTTTCCGGTAAATATCTTGTTTGACAAATAATCAGTTTATATTTATGTTCAGAAGCAGCAATCTCGATTGCTTCGATAAATCTACTGAAGAAAGGATTTGTAATCCTTGGAACTAGCACCGCAATTGTTTCCGTCTTTTGTTTACGAAGCCTTCTCGCCGCAGAATTAGGAACGAAGCCTAAATGCTTCATTGCTAATTGAACCCTTTTTTTCTTCTCATCTGAAACATATGGATGATTATTAATCACCCTAGAAACCGTTGTCCTTGATAACCCCGCTAATTTCGCCACGTCCTCTATAGTCGACACGAAATTCTCCCCCTTTGCATGAAAACGTTTTCTTAAACTGATTATATAGTATATTATTGGAAACTGCAACATGGGTTGTTATGATTTTACTATATTAATATTATACATAGGGAAAAGTATGTTAATGGGAAGGAAATTTATATTAGTTTTAGAAGTTTACAGGAGGCATATTTATTAAAAATAAAAGGAGATATTTCATGAATCGGACGGATCGTTTATTAGCTATACTAATTGAATTACAAAGAAGACAAACTGTTACAGCACAAAGCTTAGCGGAAAAATTTGAGACAAGTATAAGAACGATTTATCGAGACATGGATGCACTTAGTGAATCTGGCGTCCCACTTTTCGCCATGCCCGGCCACGGCTACTCATTAATGGATGGTTATTTCTTACCACCCATTCAACTTACGCCTGAAGAGGCTGTTACTCTTTTATTAGGCGGTGATTATATCGAGAAAACTTTCACTTCTTCTTTTTCTGTACATGCACAATCAGCAAAAGAGAAACTTGAAATTGTTCTCCCTGCTGACCAACAAAAGAAAGCTCAGGAATTACGAGGAACTTTTCGTTTCCTTTCTCCTATATTTTCACATCAGCAATCTGAACAAGAAAAGCTAGAAAATCAAATTCTCCTATTGCAAGAAGCTATTCAAAAAGAACAGGCTATCTCTTTTTCTTATCTGAAACCGAGAGAAACTACAAAAATAAAACGGACCGTTCATCCTTACGGATTAGTCAATATTTCAGGAATTTGGTACATCGTTGCCCATTGTTTACTTCGAAAACAAATACGTAATTTCCGTTTAGATCGAATGGATGGACTACAACAAGAACAAGAATTCTTTATAAAACCCGAAGACTTTTCTTTGCAAGAATATCAGCCTGAAAGCAACCGTACTGTGATGATTCATTTATTATTCCCATCCCATATTGCACATAAAATTATTGAATCACGATACTTCTTTATAGATTCATACGAACATAGAAATGATGGTTTTCACGTCTTTTTGAAATCAAGAAACATAGATGAAGTGTTTCAATGGGTCTTGAGCTGGGGAAGCCAAGTGCAAGTACTTGAGCCAAACGTTCTATCTGAAAAAATCCGTGATGAAGCAAAGAAAATGTTACAACTTTAATTTTTGCATTTCACTACTGACATAATGTTGTCAGCATTACTTCTTTATAGTAGGTAGTAACAAATACATTTTCATAAAAAGGAGTTAGTGATATGAAGAAATTTGAAGAGTTAGCAACGTACTACATAGAGGAATTAGAAAAGTACTCTATAGAACAATTTAGGACGAAGCCGTCTAGCGAAGAATGGTCTCTTGGTCAAATGTATAATCATTTAATTGCCTCTACATATATGCAGTTAGATGCCATTGCGAAATGTAAAACTGAAACACCATCAGCAACAAACAAGAAAACGGATATGGGTGAAAAAGTATATGAACTTGGTGCTTTTCCAAATATACAAATCAAAGTACCAAATCATCCTGGATATACACCTGAAAATCCCTCTAATAAAGAAGAAATACAAAAACGTATTCTAGAATTAATTACAGTTGTTAAAGACATTGAGCCAACACTTTCTTCTATTCCAAGTGATTGTAAAGTAAAGCACCCTGGGCTTGGTTACTTACATGCAGCAGAATGGTTCCAGCTTATTTCTATGCATTTTGCACATCATCTTCGTCAGAAAGAACGATTAGAGGACGCAATTTCATAATTTCTCATAAAGTGAAAATGGAATCCTCCCACAAATATATTGGGAGAAAGAATAAAATGTTTTAAAGATGGTTCAGATATTTACCTGGCCATCTTTTTAATCGTTACTATTAAAGTGGAACTATAAGAAGTAAACTATTAATTTGTAAGAGCCCCCGTTGAAAAACTGAATTGAGACAATTATATACATTACTGAAAGTGAAGGTTCAAATACAGTACTATTTTTATTTCTCAACAAAGAAACGTAGAGAATATAACAAATTACGAATATCACGTATTATAACAAATGGTACGACTAAAGAATAATTTTTATAAAGCCCCCCATAATCATTCCCTCCTTTAATTCCTTAAACAAATATTCACACAAACTGTATTATAAATTTATCTGCACTTAAAAACATAATACCCTTATTTTTCAAACCTATTACAAACCAAACTTTCTCAACAATTGATTACTAAAATGCGATTTACAGCTATAAAACCATCATTTATTATTAAGTATAATTTTACCATTTAAATAAAATACAGGTAAAATTACCAAAAAAACAAATCACACAAAGGGGATGGATTATGAAAAAGCTACATGCATTAACGTTAACAATGGGGTTATTAACTTCTGCTGTGGTTGTACCTACTGCTTCTTTTGCAAAAAGTGATGATTTACCTTACTTAAATGAAATCAAAAAGATGCAACCCGATGTAAGTACACAAGAATTAATATCTAGTATTAATGAATTAGCAATCAACACTGGGAATACAAAAGAAGCTGTTTCTGAGCAAATTTATAAAGAACTAAAAGCAGATGAAGAACAAGGTAAAAAAGAAGCAAGTAAAAAAATGAATACTTTAGGAGCTAGTGGTGGTACAGTTTCAGTAGGGAACAGCAATATGGGGGATTTCTTCTATACTGGCTCATACACTGCATACTTAAATCATGGACATGTTGGTATGTATTATAGTTCAAATACAATTGTAGAATCTGTACCAGGTGATGGCGTTCGTACAATTAGTACTACATCCCGTAAAGTAGATAAAGGAGATGCGGTAGTAAAATCCGTAAATACATCTTGGCAAAACAAAAATGATGCGGCATGGTGGGCAAAAGATCGTGTAGGTAAAGATTCATATTCTTATAATTTTGCTACAAATAGAAGTACAACACATTATGGGGCTAAAAACTGTTCTAAACTAATTTGGTCGGCTTATCAACTTCATGGCGGACTAGATTTAGATAAAGATGGTGGTGCTGGTGTATATCCGCGTGATGTTCGTGACGCAAAACAAACCTCAACAATTCGCTATATTTAATACTGAAGAAGTGCAACAACTATATTTGTTGCACTTCTTCTTATAAAAGGGAGCTCATAACAGTGAAAAAAATAATCGTTCTTATTCTAAGCATAATTTTAATTGCAGCACTCATCTACTTTTTCTTCTTTAAAAACAGTAATGTAAATTCAATATCTGAAGAAGATATTGAGAAAAAAGATTTTTTAAAAGATAAACAAGCTGTCATATATCTCTCTTCGACTGCCGATCAAGATATGGATGGTAGAGGGATTAGTTATGCGATATTCATCGATAAAAATGAAAAAGCACATGGATATAAAATGAATGGTTTAGAACTCGGAGGAATAGGTGTATCTGATAACAAAAAAGAAATCGTACTAGAAAGTAAAGATAATATTAAATTTATTGGAGAAGATTTTAAAAATTTTAAAATGAAATACCAACATACAGGAGATCAAAGGATATATTTAAAAAAACAAGGCTTATTTGTTAACATTTACAATTCAGGTAGTAACTCCTCTACTGGAAATTATGATTCGAATGTAATTTATGGTAATCAAAAGCAGATTCATAAAGGAAATATCCCTCATTATCTTATTAGCTCTGGCGTCAATACAGATGAAGTCTTAGTCTTAACTCAAGATATAGATAAAAATGAGCATAGCTTAAAAAAATTACTATTTAATAATTCAACTATGCACCTTGAAGACATTACAACAATTAATCTTGATAAAAACATGTCGTATGCTAGTTACTCATCTATTTTAAGTGACTCAAATTTTTATTATACGATTTTAATTGAGAATGATAATTCAATTAAAGGAAAAGTATATTTATTACGCATTGATAAAAAATCATTAAAACAAGATTTAATTTTACTTTCTTCCGAGGAGAATTCCACAGCTTCCATACCATTTACAAAAAATAATTCCGCTTATCTACATAACAATGAATTATTTTTTATAAATGGACTAGGTGAGGTCATAACTTTTAATACCGAAACAAATGCAGTTAATCTTAAATTCAAAATTGATTACCATGTAACCGATGGCGTTAGATATAATGAACAAACATATTTTGAAAACGATCAATTATATGTATTACGTTATAATGAAAAGCAAGAAGATAAGTATTATATAGAAACATACTCTCTAATAACCGGTAAAAAAATTAAAACTACTAAAATTAAAGATATGGATCAAATTATTACATCTGTTAAAGGTGGTAAATCCATTTACGCCTACGATTTTAAAATTTTACATCCGAATAAATAATAAAAGGCTCTGTTTTCCATAACAGAGCTTTTTATTTTAACTCCTCCCACTTCGTCCACAATTCTCTCCCGTTTATATGGTACATATTATCCTCTCGATCCATAAACCCGTGTACAATAAACTCACGTCTAATCGTACAAAAATCATCGTGATACTGTTGTATAAAAGTATTCATTGCTTTTTCCGTATATTGATTTTCAGCATTTAATTTGCTAATTAGATATTCTAACAGTACTAGTTTTTTCTTCTTTTGACCTGGAATCGATTTTAGGCGACCCTCTTTATCAAAAAAGTTACGAATTGTCGTATCCCTGAATTTCATTTCACTTTCAGTCATTTTGTTGTCCTCCATCGTTTTTTATGTACTGATTTTTTATTTGTCCTTACTATTTTTCTTCATTCTTTTACTTATAACATCCATAAAGTAATACCCACCAATTAGCACATAGTAAACTACAAGTATTCCTAGTGCATCTTTCATATTTGTATATTTCTCTTTATGAAACAAGATAGATGAAAGGGCGTAAACAAGAAAGATGATTAGCGGATTTACGATAAAATAATAAGTAAGATTTCCTTTCATCATATCAGCTCCTCTATTCTAGTTTTCTCTGTAAATTGTTGTAAATCCTTTTCTTTCGTCTCTATAGCTTTTAAAAAGGTATAGAGACGAAAGAAAAGATGCCCTACATGAAAATAAAAAAAGCACCAAAAAGGTGCTTTTTTCTATGCTTCAACCGCTTGATTTTCAGCAATATTTCTAAATTGTCGTTTGTGCATCCAAGTTAATGAAGCAATTGTTCCAAGTGATAACACAAAGATAAAGATCATGAGTATTCCAATATTTTGCCACATGAAATTAAAGTCTCCGCTTGATACGACTGCTTTCAATCCTGATACAGAGTATGTCATCGGTAGCCAAGCATTAAATGGTTGTAAAAACTTCGGAATCAATTCTAGTGGGAATGTTCCGGCACTCGTTGTAAGCTGAATAATTAATGTGATGATGGCAATGAAACGGCCTGCATCACCAAATGCTGTTACTAAACATTGAATTAGTGCGATAAACGCTAAGCTTGTCACGATGCTAAAGAGTATGAAGTACGGAATGCTTTGTACTTCTACACCTAATCCGAACAGTAATATGACATCAGCTACTACCGCTTGCATAACACCGACTGATAGTAATACGCCAAACTTACTAATAAACCAGCTAAATCCTGATTTTGGAACACCAACTGTATCGCGTAATGGGTATACGATAGATAATAGTAATGCCCCAACAAATAAACCAAGTGATAAGAAATATGGTGTAAATCCAGTTCCGTAGTTTGGAACTTCCGCCATTTTCTCTGTCTTCACTTTTACAGGGCTTGCAAACATATCATACGTTTTATCCGTTCCTTTTACTTCACCAGTTTTCTCTGCCCCTTCGCCAAGTTTCTCAGCAAGTTCACCTGAACCATCGTTTACTTTTACAAGACCATCTGTTACTTTTCCTGATCCGTCTGCTAGTTTATTTACTCCGTCGATTAGCTGGGTTGAACCTGTTGACAATGTACTTAATCCTGTTGTCACTTGGTCGGATCCATTTGCTAATTGCGTTATTCCGCCTGTCATTTGGCCTGCTCCTACAGATAATGTACCTAAGCCGCCTGTTACTTGGTTTGACCCGTCTGCTAATTGATTTATTCCGCCTGTCATTTGGCTTGCTCCTACAGATAACGTGCCTAAACCACCTGTTACTTTACTTGAGCCGTCTGCTAATTGATTTACACCACCTGCCATTTGATTTGCTCCTGCAGATAATGTGTCTAAGCCACCTGTTACTTTACCCGAACCATCTGCTAATTGATTTATCGCATCAATTAATTGACCGGATTCGTTTTTAAATTTATTTGCGCCTTCTTTAGCAGTATTTAACTTTGCACCAAACCCTTGAAATTTTTCAACAAACCCTTTTTGTGCACTGGATAATTGATCAATACCAACAGTTAAAGATTGTAATTCTGCTGTATTCGGTAGTTTGCTTTGCCCATTACCTGTTTTTTGATGTATTTCATCTTTTAATTGTTTTACTTCTTCATTTAATTTATTTGTTCCACCTGCTACTCTAATAGCTTTCTGCTGAACTGTCGCTGTACTCTTTACAGCACTTGTTATGAATGGTTGTAACTGCTCTTGATATTCTTTCGGTAAATTCTCAATTTGTTTTTGTAAATTCGCTACATCTTGCGTTGCAGTTTTTGCATCTCCTGCTGTTGATTGCGTAAGTTCATTTAACTGATTTACATTCGCCCCAGCACCATCTATTTTCTCATTTACTGTATTCAGTATAGAAGGGCCTTTTGACTGCATTTCCTCTAAAGCTACAGCAGAACTCTTCACTTTACTATTTAAATCTTGCAAACCCTTTTCAACTTTTTGAGAAGCTTCCTCTAATTGGCTTTGTCCCCCAACCAGTTGTTCCATACCATTTGATAGATCGGTTGTTCCTGTTTTTAATTCACCTGTCTTACTTACTAATGTATTTAAACCCGCTGTTACTTTCTGAGACCCATCTTGTAATTTCCCTATACCTGTCTGCATCTCACCTGTTTTACTATTTAACGTATTTAAACCTGCTGTTACTTTCTGAGACCCATCCTGTAATTTCCCTATACCTGTCTGCATCTCACCTGTTTTACTATTTAACGTATTTAGGCCTGCTGTCACCTTTCCAGATCCATCAAATAGTTTTCCTATACCTATCTGCATCTCACCTGTTTTACTATTTAACGTATTTAAACCTGCTGTCACTTTCCCAGATCCATCAAATAATTTCCCAACTCCATCCTTCATCTCCCCAGATTTTCCTTGCAGTGTATGAAGGCCATCCGTCACTTTACTTGAACCATCATGCAGCTCACTTGATCCATCGTGCAGTTTACTTGCACCTTCTGCCCCATCTGCTAATCCTTTTGAGACGTCTTGAATGGAATCAAACATTTTCTCTGCATATGTTTTCGTTAACGTACTTGATACTTCGCCTTTAATTTTTTCAATGGCTGTTCCGCCAATTTGTGAAGATAAGAAGTTTAAGCTTTCGTTTGGAATATATTCTAAGTTTAATGGCTTTGGATCATCTTTTAATAACGTTGTAGCGTTACTTGAGAAGTCATCTGGAATGCGTACTAACATGTAATACTTTCTACCTTCTATTCCTTTTTTCGCTTCTTTTTCACTTACAAACTCCCATTTAAAACTTGTATTATCTTTTAAATTATCAACGAGCCCTTTTCCGACCTCAATTGGTTTCCCATCAAATACTGCACCTTTATCTAAATTAACTACCGCCACTGGTAAATCATCTAACTGTTTATACGGATCCCAAAAGGCCCATAAAAACATACCCGCATATAAAATCGGTACGAATAGAACCGCGATAATTGGAATTAATATTTTTTTACTTTTTATAATTTCAGTAAACTCTTTACGAAGTAACTGATTCCATTTCATCATTTCTCCCCCTTTATTAAATGACCAAAATGTTCATTTAGTCATTTTTACCCAAACAAAAAGGCTATACTTATTCATACATATGCCTTATCCCCGAATTTATACTATGCAACTGTTCCTTACTATGAAGTAAATATTTTTATTATCCCTCCTAAATTAAATATATGACCATTTTGTTCAACCGGTCACTTTTTATAATAATAAAAGGATTATCTTAGTTTGACAATCCTTTTAATAAATAAAGTTCAAATAATTCTGCGATTTTTTCTTTTTCTAGCGGTTCATGATTTTTTTCCCAATCAAAAATAAGCGATACGTATAAGCGAAGCATAATAAATGCTGTAATTTCTGGATCACATTTGCTAATTTCACCTTTATCAATCGCAATCTTTAAATACGATTGAATGACAGAAACAATTTCCACATCTACTTGTTGCATCACTTCTTGTACTTCTTTCGTTCCCATATCACGCTCTTCTTGAATTAACTTAATCATGAGCTGATGTTCTTTTCTGAATTCTAATATGCTATATAATGCTCTATGTACATTTTCAAAAAATGAAACATCTGAACGAATTGCATTTTCTGCAACTTGCTTCATTTCTGTAATTAAATTAGAAATAATTTCACCAAATAGCTCTTCTTTATTTTTGAAAAAAGTATAAATCGTTCCTTTTCCTACATTCGCTAACTTCGCTACTTGATCCATCGTTGTTGCTTTATAACCGAACGCTGAAAAAGACTTTGTTGCAGCTTCAATAATAGAACGTTTTCGATCTATCGCCACATCGTCACCTCCAAAAATGACCAATTGGATAATATAGTCAATCAGTACATCTTTGATATTACCACACGCTTACATTCTAGACAAGTTCTCTTTTTTATTATTTCCAGTATAAAAAAATTCCAGTCAAGTTATATCATACTGTCCATAGTTTATCAGAAGAAAAGAGAAAAGGAAAAGGTGTTCTTGAGATATACGTCTCAAGAATACCTTTTTATTATTTCAACATAGAAAGCATAACCTTCTCTAACTCTTCTTTATTTACATTTTTATCAAATGCTGCTTCTCCTGGATGCTCTAAACTATGATTAATAATGACAATTTGATACGCACTATCTTTCCCTTTTGCAGGGACAATCATCTTCATACCTTGTAAATTACTATCCGAGTTATGAGTCGCGTAGAATATTTGATTACCTTCTAATTCGTACTGTTCAATGTTTTCTTCTACAACAAATAAAGCATGAAACGGATCTTTACTTTCTCCAAATACTTGCGATTGATAAATTGTATAGTTTCCTTTTCCGTTTGTATACTCTAATTCAATAATTAATTCAGGTCTTCTCTTAATAAAATAACCTACATTTTCATCCTTCAGATTGTATCCTTCAATTGTGTACGTTGGCTTCTTAATTTGAAAATCAACATGTTGTTGCGCTTCCTTTACCGTGTAATTTAAAGATTCGTATACTTTGTCATCAAATGATTTTGATTGATCATAAAGTGCATATAATTTGTCACGATCGGCTTTTAATAAACGCTCTTCTCTAAAAAATGTTGACTCGTAGTCAGAATCTCTCGGAGCACCTTTTTTCTGTATATTAATAATTTCTTTAGATAATTTTATGTACTGCTGGAATTCATCTTTTGTTAAAGCTTTTTCAGCTAAATATAAGTAATCTGTCTTTTCTTCATACACTCTTGCTGAATAATGATATTCTTTTTTCGCATTTTCTTCTGTACCATACAGCATATCTACAGCATTTTGGAAAGCATCCTTTGACTGCTCTACTTTATCCTCTTGTTTTTCTTTCCCTTCCGCTGCACGTGCGTTGAATAAAGAAAGAGATGCAATAGCAACTATAACAATAATCCCAAGTAAAGAAAGACGATACGATTTCTTTTGGAACTTTTTAATCATAACGATTCTCCTTTTTAGTGTTCGTTTATTTCTACTTAAATTCGCTAGACTTGGTGCTTGATAGGAATAGTGTTCTAGAAGGGTAATAATTGTATGACCGTATGCAAGTTGTTCCTCTTTATCTATAAAAGTAAGTGCATATGCATCACAGGCTAATTCTTGATCTTCTCGCATACAAAAATAGGCGTACCAAAGAATCGGATTGAACCAATTTAATAGGAGCAAGCTGTACATAATCCAATTTACAGCTACATCGTTTCTCTTAATATGA
This sequence comes from Bacillus sp. MN7755, assembly GCF_054771475.1. Lineage (NCBI taxonomy): Bacteria > Bacillati > Bacillota > Bacilli > Caryophanales > Bacillaceae > Bacillus > Bacillus sp. MN7755. The sequence continues at coordinate 140,613 of NZ_BTRL01000008.1, read as the reverse complement.
GCTAACTCATGGTAAAAAACATATTGTAATTGTTGCTCGTTTAATACTTTCATATGTTTTTTTGATAGTAATACTTTCGGGCGGAAGAAACTAAACACAGTTGGGCTCGAAATCTTTCCTGCTAAACGTAATGAAACTTCCTTCTTCATTTTCATAGACTGCTTACAGCGATTAAATATTGTAACGATCTGTTCATCCGTAATATCCGGTTGTTTCTTTATGTACGAATATAACCGTCTATTTGTAATAAACGTTATAGCTGCTAATACGATTACCCCAACTAGCCAAACATATAGAGCAATTTTATATAAAGAAAATGTAGTCTGTTGCTTCGCACTCATATTTACTTCAGGTTTACTATTTTTTGTCACAGTTTCAGCATTTGATTCTAATTCCACTGTATGATCACTTTCTATGTTCATCATACTCTCAGTAGACGACGGCATATTTTTTGGAATAACTTCCGATACACTAGAACGATAGGAAAGTAATGAATAAATGCTATAAGAGCTATCTGGTGACCATGGTAAAAGGAGTCTAATCATTAATACAATCCACAGCATATATTGCCACCGGGGTGTTAACTTATTTCTAAGTAGAATTTTTATACATAAAATAAATCCAACTAATATGCTAGCCATAAGTGACGTTTCTATAAGCCAATCAAAAAAATGAGGAAGGTATACATTTATAAGCATGTCTATCATTGTTATCGATCCTTCCTCTTATTCTCCTCTGTCTTCTCATCTAAAATGCGTTTTAGTTCATTAATATCTTCTGAAGATAATTTCTCCTCTTTCAAGAAATTGACAAGTAACGGCTTAAACGCCGCGCCGCAAAAACGCTTTAGCAAAGACTTCGTTTCAACTTGTAAATAATTATCTTGTGATACTAACGGATAATAAGCGTACATACGCCCTTTATCTTGATGATAAGAAACGGCTTCCTTTTGTACCAACCGATTAATTAATGTACGGATTGTTTTCGGTTTCCAGTCCATTGCATCTTCCAGTTCTTCTATAATTTCATTCGCTGTTTGTGGAGATTTCGACCAAAGTACTTTCATAATTTCTAATTCTGCTTCAGATATTTTAGGTAATTGATTTGTCATAGTATATTTCACTCCCTCGTATTACATTTGTAATCTATAATTAAGATTACAAATGTAATACTTAATTGTCAACCATATTTTAGAAAAAACTAATTTCAACTAAACCTTACTTAACAAGAATAAATTTCCCTTTTTTCAAATAATCAAATAAAAAACAAGAAAAACTTTACAATTAATAGTAATATATAAAATAGACAAGTTTATCAAAATAGTGGAGGCTTTTTCAGTCATGATGCGTGCGCTTCGTTTAAATATAAAGCAAGCTTTTTGTAATCGTGTTTCTTTAATTATTATGTTTAGTGGATTTGTTCTTATTTGTATTTATCACTATTATTATGTCATTCGTTATTTAGGAGACGCTGCGAGCGGACCTATATCAACAGATATAAAATGGATTGGATTTCGTGACAATGAAATGGATGTTTATTTATTATTAATGCCAGTTATTGCGAGTTTCCCCTTTAGTACAAGTTACAATTCCGATAAGTCAGATGGTTTTAAACCGTTCGTGAGTAAAGGAATTTCTTTATTTCCTTATTCAGTAACGAAATATATCGTTACGTTTTTTTGCGGAGGATTTCTTTATACATTTCCATTCATCTTATCGTTATTATTTTGCAAATTAACCATTCCAGACGGAGAACCTATAGCTGGTTCAGGCATCATAAATGATGATGGAATGTTCGCAAACCTATATTTAGATGCGCCTCTCACTTACATTACGGTATATATCGGAATTAATTTTTTATTTGCAGGTTTAATGGCCCTCTTAGGACTTGCTGCATCTGCATGGTCACAAAAGGACTATATGGCGATTCTATTTCCATTTGCAGTTAACTCCATTCCGTACGTCCTGCTAAATACAATATTCCCTACAATAGGCGGAGCACCTATTCATTTATATGACCCAAAGCAACCGTTGCAAGGCATGTCACCGTACATTTTAACGATGCAATGTGCTTTCTTCCTTCTCGTTAGCTTATTCATGTATATACAAGGCGTAAAGCGCGATAGAAAAAAATATAAAAGAAGACTGCAAAGAAGAGATCGGTGTAGAAAAGCATTTCAAGTATAATAAACCCCTAATTTCCTTACTATCTTGGAAATTAGGGGTTTTATTTACTATCCTTTTACGGCGCGCCAGCCAATCCCCATAAAATAACGACCGCCGTAAAATAAATCGCTTTAATACCTACCACTAAACATAATAAAATAATTGCATATTTACTTAACTCTCTACTTGCGCCGATTAAAGTAAAAATAACTGCCAAACTAAACGTTATATAAGATGCTGCTGTATGTATTAAGTTATATGTAATATCTAAAGTTTGTGTAAGTCCTGTTACATCAGCTAGAAATTGAAGCATGACGATTGTACTAAAAAAAATTGCAAGCTGATTCATTAGCTTTCCATTTAACCATGCTTGCATCTTTAACCTCCTCACTAAAAACACTGAACTTTCAAATAATTTTAACATGATTTTTACAGAAAAAGAACGCTTAGTATATCTCTAAACGTTCTTTCATGACTATTTAAGAAGCTTTCTTCAAATCAATTTGAGCAAGTACTGGATCGTGGTCGCTTACACGTCCGTGCTCTTTCATAATGTTTGTGTTTAAGTGTACTGGATCTAAAATTGTATGTGGTGCGATGTTGTTGGTTACTAAAATATGATCTAACACTTGTGCATTGCCTTCATGAATGTACGTGTAGCGATTTTCTTTCGGCACTGTGTTTAACATATTTTTTAAGTTTGTTCCTTCTAGTGTTTTTAGTGGTTTAGCGAACTCAAAATCGTTCATATCCCCTAACACAACAACTGGTGCATTCGTGTTCTTTTTCTGAATACCTTGTACGAAATGATTTACTTCTTGTGCTAATTGAATTCGTTTTTCTTCACTCTTTAATACGAGCGGCTGCACTTTTCCAAATGGCGTTGCATCTCCTATTTTTGAGTTTAAGTGATTGGCAACGACAACAATATTTTGTCCTTGGAACGTAAATTCTGCGGCTAGCGGTTTACGTGTACTTTCAAACAATGGATTTTCGTCTCCAATACGAACAACATTTTTATCTAGCAACTTCGGTACTGCTGCTAGTTTTACGCGAGATGGGTTATAGAAGAAACCGACGCGAATATTCGCTCCTGGTGCTCCTCCGTCTAGATTGTTGTTTGGAGCAATTTCTACATACTCATACTTCGGTCCACGAATTTCTAGCACTGCATCAATGATACGTTTTGCGCTTAACGAAGCATCTGTTGTACCGTCATTAAGCGTTCCGTTATTATCTTGCATTTCCTCTACACCGATAATATCTGGCATTTTTAAATTGTATTTAATAGAATACGCTAATGCTTTTACTTTTTCATCTGTTGTTTCTTTTTTATTCGCCGAGAAGTTTTCAATGTTATATGTAGCAACTGTTAACTTATCAAGACGCGGCTGAATATTTGCCCCTACTTGCTTAAATCCGCCGTCTACTACAGATGGTAATTCCGTTATTGGCGCAATGCGGAACGAACCGTAATCATATCCGACTACTCCTGTTATATCTCCTGTGAAAGTATCTCCTACTTTTGCTACATAATCACGAGGTACTTTTACAGAAAGACGCTCAGGATTTAATTGATTTTCATCTAAAAGAGGTGTACCATATTTCGTTACGACTTTATTCCCGCCATTTTTTACTGTTACATATAAATTCCCGTTTTTCTGAGGAGCAATAATTTTTGGCGTTGGCATCGTAACGCGCATACCTTCTACACTTTCATAAAAGTCAATTGCATCTTCACTTGGATCAAATAAACCAAATGCATCATTATCGATAATTTGATCAGGAATTTTCACACCGTTTTCTCCAAGTACAATCGGTGCTGGTAAAGCTTGATTTTTTGCGATTACAGCAACGCGACTCGCTTTAATTTCTGTCGTCGTTAAGTCTGTTTCAAATCGCTCTGCATATCCAGGCCCAACATATTCTTCTACTACCCCATCAGCTTGAATAAGATCTCCTACTGCTACATTCGCATCTTTTTTGTATACGTACATACCTTCTGAAGTAGCTGGATCATTATCTGGCTGATTGTCTTCTATATAAAAACCATTTTTATCAAGCGCTGTTACAACGCCTTCCACATTGTATACTTTCTTCCCGTTGTAAGGAGAAAGATGTGATTTCCCTTGAATATCATGAATACGAACCGGTTCATTGTTTACGATAACAAATGAAAAAGTTGAAATTGCTGAAGAAGTAAGCCCTTCTTTCTCTGCAATTGCTTTAATTACACTATTTTCATTTACTACAATTTGTCCGTTATAAAGAACATTTTTATTTGTAGGGTTAGAGCCATCTAACGTATAGTAGATTGTTGCTCCTTCTGTATTCGTTGTTAACGTTACAGCTGTGCCTTTCGTAATTTCTCCGCCACCAGGTGAAGCTACTACATCGCTAACACGGTTTTGTCCTTCTCCTTGAAACTTATGAGCTGTTACCGATTTTAAACCTGGGCTACTAAAATATAATTCAAGCGTTCCTGTTAAACTAACTTTCTTCCCAATATTTTCAGGATGATCTTTCACGTTTACTGCCGATCTCACATCGCCTTTTGGCAACTGAACAGGCATGATTTTGTCTGGATTTGTTTCATTTGGCGAATCCGCAATTGCTACGTTTGTATCATCAAACTTAGCCGGATCCTTCGTGTACTTAGAAGGACTTTGCGTATATCCGACAATATATCCTTCCACTGTCCCCTTCGTTTTCCCTTGCTGCTTAAATACTTGAATTGCTTTTTCTACTGACATAGAAGTAGCTTCTTCTGCTTGTACTAAAGTTCCAGTAAATGAAAGCAATAGTATGAATGATAAAAAGACACTTATCAATTTCTTCACAGCCATTTTCCTCTCCCTATTTTATATTTTCTCAGCATTTCTATCATAACAAATGATTCGTTATATAGAATGATATTTCGACAAGTTTTACAAAAAATTAATCTAATTTACTCGTTTTCAAACTATAATACAAAATAATAATTTTACACCTTCTATGAATGCACTTTATAATGTTAAAGAGAGAAAACAGAAAATATCGAAATTTTCTTGGCATGTAAATGGATTCATTTGAATAGGAGTGATTGGATGGAAGTGCAAACAGAAACATACCGCGCAGCTATGAATGGAACATTAGAACGTCATTTTTCAGATATGATTGCCGTTATACCAACTAGAATTACAATTGAGCATTTAAAACAGCGGCTAGAAACGATCTCTACTAAAGTTGATGAGTTAAAAATTGTTTTTAGTGATGAGACAAGCCTTATTGTTGAGTTACATATGGATGAAACAATCATACCGTATGAACTGCATATTGATGAGGCGAATGACCCTGAAGAATATAAAATATACAATAGACAAGATGCTACAATCGTAGATCGCCATTTTGAAGATGCTGCTTATGGCACTGAAATTTTTACTCGTACGCTATTTGTAGGCGATGTACTGGACTGCTTTTTCCAGCAGTTACAGTTTTTATGGAACCTGGCTCCAGACTTGTTATTTGTAATCGATTCAAGTGCCGCAATGAAAGTGATATCTAGAAGCTATATTGAATATCACGTTGAAAATGAATTGTTACCTGACATTCCTGACTTGTACGTTATTCATTCTGTTTATGAGGACGATAAAGAAGGTGCGCCTACGCAGTATTGGTTTCATACACACGGCCTTTTAAGAGCGGGCGTAACAGAAATAGAATTAATTATTCCAAATCGCATTTCTTCCTACTACGGTATTGGCGATCTTTTTCAAACATTTGCTAATAATGCCGTTGAGAATGGACAAGTCCCTATGAATGAGCCTATCGTTATCGCGCATAGTCAGCAAGGTTCTATACATACAGTAGCTGTTCCATGGGAAAAAGGATTATCTTATATTGGGCATAAAACGAGGATGGATCAATTATCTTCAATTGAGGATGAAGAAGTGAAACTACAACCAATTGATGCACAATACGTATTTCTTGGCGGTATGGATGACCGTGATGAATACCATCAATCTCCATCTGTTCTCTTGTTCAAATTTGATACTTCAGAAGAATGTATCGAAAGCTTTTTCAAGGAACACGAAGAAGCTACAGGGCTCATGTTCTATAAAACAAATAGCGAAACGGCTCGTATGGCTTACAACGCGAAGAATACTTTCGGGTATTTCAGTAACATTTTTCAAATTGAACAATCAAATGAAGATTTTCGTTTTCTAGCTAAGTTTGGTGTTTCCTATGAAGAGGGTAAAAGCGAACATATGTGGTTTGAAATGCAAGATATTACGGAAGACCTTATTCAAGGAATACTCATTAATGAACCATATTTTATAGAAGATATGAGTGAAGGAAATAGTTATCATTTAGATTTTGATGACTTAACAGAGTGGGCTATTTATGCAGGAGATGCCGTGATAAAACCAAATAACTTGTATATGTTTATTGGTGAATAAGTGTTTTATATAATAAACGAAACGCCTTCAATATGATTGAAGGCGTTTCACTTTATTGTGCGATTAATTCCGCATCCATTACTTTCTCCAAATGAGATAGCACACGCTTTGCGGCTTTCTCACCTTGATCAATACAGTCCGGAAGACCAGAACCAGCGTAAGAACTACCTGCCAAGTATATACCTGGCAACTCTTTTTCCATAAATGTTGTGAGTTTCTTCATTCGCTCGTTATGGCCTACTGTATATTGGGGCATTGCTTCTTTCCAGCGGCTTACGACTGTAAACTCTGGATCCTCAGTAATATCCATCGTCTTTCGTAAGTCTTCTAGTACAAGCTGAACAAGTTCCTCTTCTGTTTGTTCTACAACTGCTTCATCACCAGGTCGCCCAACGTAACATCGAAGAAGCGTTTTTCCTTCTGGCGTTGTATGTGGCCATTTTTTATGTGTCCACGTACATGCTGTAATTGTGTAATCACTATTCCGAGATACGACAAATCCTGTACCATCAATATCGCGCTGAATGGCTGATTTCGGGAAAGCCATTGCCACATTCGCAACTGATGTGGATGGAATGTTGCGGAAGAAACGAAATTGCTTATACTGAGCAAACATAGACGGCAATACTTTATGTGAGCTTGCCACTACGATCGCATCCGCTTCTATTTCTTTTCCGTTACTAAGAGTAATCGCATAGCCATCACCCTGTTTTGCAACTTTTTCAATGCGGGTTCCCTTTATTATCGTGCCTTCATGCATCTTTGATTCGAGAGATTCTACGATAGATTCTAAACCGGTTTTCACTGTTTGGAAGATTCCCTTTTTCGTTTCAGCTTTCTCTGCTTTCGGAGCGAGCATACGCATACCAAGTGAAATACTGCGATGTTTCTGCTCAATTTGATACATTTGCGGGAATGTTGACATTAAGCTCATTTCATCAATATCTCCTGCATAAATACCAGAGAGTAATGGTTCTATTAAGTTTTCAACTACTTCGTTTCCGAGACGATGTCTGAAAAAATGCCCGAGTGATTGGTCAGATACTGGCTTTGATCTCGGCATTAACAGATCAAAACCAGCTCTTAGTTTACCAATTGGAGAGAACAGCCCGGAAAATAGAAACGGCGTAATTTGCGTTGGAATTCCCATCATTGATCCACTCGGCATTTTATGTAACCGATTGTTTACGAGGATAAATGATTGACCGGCCTTATTATTGACAAGTTCTTCGCCAAGTCCTAGTTCTTTCGCTAATCTAGCTGCACTTTCTTTTCGTGCTAAGAAAGAATCCGGTCCGCGTTCAATTATAAATCCATCTTTTCGAACGGTTTGAATTTTCCCGCCAAGTTTACCCGATGCTTCTATAAGTAATATATCAATCGACAAGTTCTTCTCACGAATATCTTTTTGTAAGTTATACATTGTTGTTAATCCTGTGATGCCACCGCCGATGATTACAACTTTTTTCCTCAAGCATGCTCCCCCCTTTCTTCTTACAATACAGATTCTTTTTTCTTTAATACAACATCTGTTAAGCAATCAATAAGTGCGTCCGATGCGTTTGGCATTTCTGGACGATAATATTTCGCGCCAATTTCATCTGTTACCACTTTACACTCAAAGTCGTTGTCATATAAAACTTCTAAATGTTCCGCAACAAATCCAACTGGTGCGTATACGAATGAAGTATAACCGTACTTTTCATTTAATTCTCTCGTTAAATCTTGTACATCTGGACCAATCCAAGGATCTGGCGTGTTTCCTGCACTTTGCCATCCTACTGCATAGTTTGCTACTTCAGCTCCGCGCGCGATATAGTCCGCTGTTTCATTTAACTGATCTGGATATGGATCGCCCATTGCAATAATTTTCTCTGGTAAGCTATGTGCAGATACGATTAATACTGCTTTTTCACGTTCTGCGTCTGACATACCGTTATATATACCTTTCACTGCATCAACCCAGTACTGGATAAATTTCGGTTCTTTATACCAGCTATCAATGCCGTGAATTGTTAAGTTTCCAAGTTTCTCAGCTTCTTCTTGTGCTCGTCCTACATACGATTTCACGCTAAATGTAGAATAGTGCGGCGCAAGAACAAGTGCGATTGCATCCTGTATACCGTCGTTATGCATATCCTTCACTGCATCTTCAATAAACGGTTCGATATGTTTTAAGCCAAGGTACATATGGTACTCTACTTCATCTTGTACTTCATTTAAACGCTTCTCTAACTTCTTAGCTTGCTCTAATGTAATAGTAGCTAAAGGAGAAATACCACCAATTGCACGGTAACGCTCTGTTAAATCTTCTAGCATTTCAGGACTTGGCTTTCTTCCTCTACGAATATGTGTATAGTAACGTTCAATATCTTCTTCTTTATATGGCGTTCCGTATGCCATTACAAGCAAACCAATTTTCTTTTTCATACAGCAATGCTCCTTTACTTCGCTAACTGCCCTTTAGAGTATTCATGAATAAATGTAGTTAAACGTTTTAATGTATCTGGATTTACTTCTGGGAATACACCGTGTCCTAAGTTAAAGATGTAACCTGGCTGTTTCATCCCTTGATCTAAAATAGCTTTTACATGTTCTTCAATAACAGACCATGGCGCAAGTAAGAATGAAGGATCCATATTACCTTGTACCGCCTTGTGAATACCGCGTGCACGTGCCTCTTCAATCGGTAAGCGCCAATCTAAGCCAACTACATCAAGCGGTAAGTCGTGCCATTCATTTACTAAGTGTGCCGCTCCTACGCCGTGCATAATCATCGGAACACCCATCGGGCGAACTTCTGCAAAAATACGCTCCATTGCCGGTTTAATAAATACGCGGTAATCTGCTACATTTACTGTTCCAACCCAAGAATCGAAAATTTGAACTGCTTTTGCTCCTGCGTTAATTTGCGCTTTTAAATATGTAATAACCATATCTGCTAGCTTATCCATTAAAGCGAACCAAGCTTTCGGCTCTGCATACATGAACGCTTTCGTATTATGGTAGTTACGAGACGGACCGCCTTCAATCATATAGCTCGCTAGTGTAAATGGAGCTCCTGAAAAACCGATTAACGGTACGTCTAACATTTCAGTCGTTAATAAACGAATCGTATCTAATATGTACGGTACGTCATCTTCTGGATTGATTTCCCCTAGTTTTTCTACGTCTTGTAAAGAACGGATTGGATTATCAATAACTGGGCCAATACCTGATTTAATTTCTACATCCACACCAATTGCAGGTAGTGGTGACATAATATCTTTATAAAGAATTGCTGCGTCTACGTTATATTGATCAACTGGAAGCTTTGTAACGTAAGCACATAACTCTGGATTGTGTGTAATTTCAAATAAAGAATACTTTTCTTTTATCTTTCTATATTCCGGCTGCGAACGACCTGCTTGACGCATATACCATGCTGGTACATAATCAGTGCGTTCCCCCCTACATGCTTTTAAAAATGTCTCATTTATAGTTCTTACCAAGACCCTTGCTCCCTTCCTTGCCCATGCTTTTGCTCTAAATACGTTCTATTCCGATATTTATCTTTTTTTACTATACAGCTTGTAAAAACAAAATGCATAATATTATGTACGTTGTTCATTAAATTGACACAAACATTCGTAAAAACGCTTACTATTTTCACAACATTCTTATTATAACACAGAGAAAAACTATGGTTTAGCTACTTTTGACTTTTCTCCTTCGCGATTCGTTTGTGTGTTATATGGCACAACGTAAAAGCTCGGTTTTGAAAAGATGTTAACGAACTTTTCCTCATATTCCCCGGCACCGTTTACAGTACCTACATGCGTATGAATTCCGTTTTCCACTCTATAAATACGATACATAATTCTTTCATCTGGAAGTGGTGTCCAGCTTAATTTCGCTTTAAATAAACCGAAAGGGCTAAACGCTAATTTCATTTTCACATCTTCAATCTTATGCAGCCGAATCGGAGCACCGATTGTTTCCACACCTTCTGGTTTCATAAACTGCTCTTTCTGTTCTACATTTGCTTTCATTAAAATTTTCTTAAACAATTTCGTTGCTGACGCACTTTCTCCTTGCAGCTGATGCTCTTTATCTGTACGGTCATAACCAATCCACACAGCGCCTACTAAATTTGGCGTATAACCAACGAACCACATATCTCTAGCTCCATTATCGTCATTTGGCAAGGAAGTTGTACCTGTTTTTCCAGCTAACGCCCCGCTATATACACCAGCTTTCGCTGTCCCTTCCTTCACAACTCCTTCTAACATTTTCGTCATATACCACGCCGTTTGTTTCGAAAAAATTTTCGTTTCTACTTTTGGCGATTCTCCAATGACTGCGCCGTGTCTATTTAACACTTTATCAATAACGTGCGGCTCAATAATATCGCCATTTGCTAAAAATGCACGATACATTTTTACAAGCTCAAATGGTGAGACACCATTTTTCAATCCGCCAAGCGCTGTACTTAAACCAGCATCAGCAATATGAACATTACCTTTCTCTAAATATTGCTTTCCTTCTTCTACCCCTAACTCATTTAATAAAGAAACTGCTGGTACGTTTGCCGATTCTAAAATCGCATCGTACATGGTCATTTCTTTCGAATACTCATGGTTATGATTTCGAGGTTCATAGCCTTCAAAAGAATTTCGTTCATTCGTCAATAAAGAATACGGATTATACTTTTTCGTTTCGAGTGCTGGTGCATAGACGATAAGCGGTTTTAACACAGAACCCGGCTGTCTTTTTGCAAAAACACGATTAAACCCTCTCGGGACATACTTTCTTCCGCCAATCGCTGCTTTAATCCCGCCTGTACGATTATCCATTAATAAAAATGCACCTTGCGCACCCTCTTCTTTCCCAGGGAAATTCTTTGCATCTTGAAACTGGTTATACGCTACCTTTTGAATCTTTTCATCCATCGGTACGACAAACGTATATCCTCCTCGGAGTACTTCTTGATGAGACAAACTGTACAAACGCGCTGCTTCATCTATGACCATATCAATATACGGCATATATGCTAGCTCATTCTCATCTAAGTTTTTATAGAGAGCAATTGTCTTTCCTTGATAACGAACGCTTTCTTCGGCAGTCAAATACCCTTGTTTATGCATCAGTGACAATACGAGATCGCGGCGCTCCTTACTTTTCTCTGGAGAGAAATAAGGTGAATATCCGTTTGGCGACTTTGGAAGACCTGCAAGCATTGCCCCTTCTTCTACTGTTAAATCTTCTACATTTTTATTAAAATACAGCTTTGCTGCCGCTTGAATACCGTACGCCCCATGTCCAAAATAAATATGATTCATATACATTTCAAGAATTTGCTGCTTCGTATATTTTTGCTCGAGTTGAAGGGAAATTGCGACTTCCTTCAACTTGCGCGTAAATGTTTTTTCACGATTTAAAAAGACGTTTTTAGCAAGTTGCTGCGTAATCGTACTACCGCCCTCTACTTTTTCCCCAGCTAACGTATCTTTATAAAGAGCGCGAAGTATAGACGGATAATCAATTCCTTGATGCTCATAAAAACGGGAATCTTCCACCGCAATAAACGACTGCTGCACGTACTTCGGAATTTGCTCGACTGGTACGAGATCTCTATTCTCTATGTATAATTTCGTAATTTCTTTCCCTTTCTGGTCAACGATACGTGATGAAGAGTGGAAAACGAGCTGCTTTTCATCCATCATATAGCCACCAGCTAACACGATAAGTTTATACAGTACAATCGCTAATACTAGCGTTGCTAACCCACCTAATAAAGTCCACTTTACTTTCTTCATACATCGGCCTTCTTTCCAAATGATGGTACATTTATTATTTGAAAAAGAAGTATCTTTATGTATATAATCTTCGAAGTTTTTTAAGAGAGTTGATATAATAGAAACAAATAAGTAAGGGGGCATTAAAATGAAGGCTATTATTTCATACGAAACACCTCTAGAACAAGCACATTTCACTGCAAAAAATGATGAAAAAGATATGTTTTATAAAGAAGATACAGAAGAATCTGTAGAAGGCTCTCTTCAATATGACGTACTAGACGCTGTTGGAGAATTTAAAGGACAACCTGGCTATATCGTTTGTAATAATATTTCTGTCACAGACGAAGGCCGCCCTGTATTTGAAAACCGTTTTAAAAACCGCGCAGGCCTTATCGAAAACGAACCAGGATTCCAAGCGATCCGCGTTCTACGCCCATTAAGTAACGATACATATGTCATCTTAACGATGTGGGAAACAGAGCAAAACTTTAAAGACTGGACAGAATCACGTTCGTTTGAAAACGCTCATAAAAAACGCCCCACGCAAGCAGAAGGACAAGCTCCGGCGCATCCACATGCAGAACAGCAAAAGAGTATTTTCTCTCGTCCATCTTTCGTGACTACTTTTGATGTGTTAGTTTAAGTTTTTGAGTTCGGAGACCACGGTATGTGAAATTATATCGGCGATTTTTCGAATATATCTATCATATCTTTGAATATATCAACGATTTTTTCAATATATCGACGATTCGACAAATGACGACATAAAAAAGGAAACACCGTTACACGCCGGTGTTTCCTTTTTCTTTGTACCAATTATATATACGAAGCGCATCTTCTTTTTGCATATGCTTCACTTTGTAAGGATGCCCCGCTACCGATACAACAGCTGTACATAGCTCGTCTTTCTTTTGAAAATGCGACTGACTATATCCTACTGCTTGAACATGCCTTCTTCGCATGATCCCTGTATATTTCGCGAGTCCTCGGTACACCATTACTAACTGATTGTCTCGTATCATATAACCACTACTTGTATACCGAGCGTATGCAAGTAACATAAATACAATAAATAATGGTATCAGGCTGAATAACGCAATATTTTGTTTAAAATATATATTCGCACCGACGATCGGCACAGCGAGCACAGCACTTGTAATCCATCCCATGATCACATAACGACGCAATGCTACTTTCGGTAAATGAACGATTTCCTCTTCCATTTCATACGGCAACTGCAAATACGTAAGTAACTGCTGCACATCTTTTTTCTTCATAAAAGGATGTAGCATCACTTCATTCCCTGCCGCTTCTGTACTTTGAATGACTTCTACTTCGACAGAGCAATAACCGAAAGGCTGGCGGAGAATGCCTTCTTTCACTGTAATCGCTTGAATGCGGTGTAATTTTAACACAAACTCTTTCTTATCAAATAATCCTTGCACGATGCGAACTTCATTTCCGTTTCGCTCTATTTTAAAGTTCGCATATTTTAACGCATAGCCAGCTGTAGAAATGACCCACGAGACTGCCATTAAAATCGCCGCCATAACGATTAATTCATATACACCGTTATCCATCACATACGCTTCTACTTTATTGATGAGCCATTCTGGTAGAAATTGATTAAATTCTGTGTAAAGGATGACCAACATAGAAAACACTAATCCAAATCTACTAGATGTAATAGATGCTGCTAAAATTTCTTTCGTTGTTAACTGATAAACCGTCTTACTTCCTTCTTCCGCAGGCGCTTCTTCACTCACAACGCTTCTTTCTTTATGTAATAAGGCTATCAGTTCCTTCGCTTCCTCTTCTCTAATACCAGCTAACATCACTTCCGGCTCATTACCGCCGCCCGCTACTTCAATATTTAATTTCGTCAGTCCAAGTATTTGATAAATGATGTTAGAAGACGTACTAATATTTTGCACACGTTCTTTATTTAAGTAACTTTCTTTCTTAACGAACACACCGTGCTTTATATGTAAAATATTATTTTCAACCCAGTACACTTTGAAATACCATTTTATAGCTGAGAAAATAGCCATAATAAATAAAATGGCCAAAAGAACAAGATGAAATAAATACCAAGGTTTCACTTCACCATCTGACTGAAATAAAACAAGAAAAATAAAAGGCAATAAACCCGCAATTCGAATACCTAATAAAATCGTAATCGGATGTTGCCTCTTATACATCCTCATCACTCACTTTCGCAAGTTCTCCAATTTGTCTTTTCAGCTGCTCTGCTTCTTCCTTCGTTAAGCCTGGGATACTATGAGAAGTTGCTGCTGTTGAAATATGTAATTCTGCTAAATTATACTTTCTCATAATCGGGCCTTGTTCAATCGTTACATGCTGCACACGGATCATCGGAATGAGTACACGTTTTACGACGAACATTCCCTTTTGAATCTCAATCTCTTCTTCATTTAATTTGTAACTATAATAACGTTGACGTAAATTTGGAAACACAAAATAATCAAGTGGGATAAACGTAATAGCTCCTGTTACTAACAAGCCAAACAACCAACCCCACCAATTAAAATTGATCATAAAAAAGAAATACGCAATTACGACTGCTAGTATAACCGCCGCCCCAATTAAAGCGTGAATTCGCCACACTTTCAGCATATTAGAATGAATCTCCCTTTCTAACGGCTGCATCTCATCACTCCAATTATATGAATTTATTACTTATATATTAGTTGTTATATACATTTTTGTAAATTTATAGTTTTCTATATCATATCGATCATTTCTTTAAAATTCCCTTCATTAATGGAATACACTTGAAACTGAATGTAATCTATCTCATTCGTATCTGGTTTAGCAAATGGCAAAATGTTAAATCTCGCCGCTGATCTTCCTAACATATCTACAATCATTAAAGAAACGTCAATATATTCGAAGTCTATACAGAATACTACTGCTTCTCCCGTAAATTTATAATCTGTAATCGCATCATAGGACTTATTCGCACTAATGAGCATCACTTTTAATAGTTGGTTCAAATTTTCTGGTTTAAAATTAATCATATATACAGCTCATTTTTTCAACAAAACACTACAAAAATAGTGTAACCTTATACTTTCATAGCTTCACACATCAATTATATTAAAAATAAAGCTAGTTTTTTATAATTTTTTTGATATAATTACTTACGGGAAAAGGGAAGAATTTTGTCTTCCCTTGTGTTTTTATTTGCATCTAGTACTTTTGCTAGATGCTTTTTTTATGCTAAAAAAGCATCCTCACATACTTTGGGGATACCTTTTCAACAATTGTACTTACATAACCTAGCCTCATCTCCTAGTTTATATTATTTCTGAGTATGCTCTAAAGTGCGTTTTCACTCATTCTCTATAAGCAATTGCATTTGGCAACTGTAAGAATCCGTACTAAAAAACTCATCTAATAATTCCACTTCAATGCAATTTTTAATTGTTACATTATTTTTCTCTATATAATCTTTTAATTTCTCCATACTTTCTTCTTTATTATTCTTTTTATAGGCCAGCATCAAATAGTTACCTTCTGGTAATATATCTATATTTTGCTCTTTCTGTGTGTAATCATATTTATATAACACAGAAAAAGCATACTTTGGTTCCAATCTGTATTTTGAATGAATGGTATATGCTATACCAATCTCCATCGTTGTTTCTAAATTTCTCTCCTGAATAATTTTATCTACATCCGAATAATAAAGGAATTCTTTAAAATTACCCACTTCTTTGCATGGAGCAGTGACGATATAACGTTGCTCAAAATACTGTATTGTTATTTGATTATGTACTAGTACCTTTTTGGCGACTTGTACACTATTATCTAGTTTATCAATCGTATGAATGACTGCTTGCATCTCTTTTATCTTTTGCTCAGTTTCTTCTCTTTTTAATGCTAAAAATTTTAATAATTCATCCATATTCTTTTCCGTAAAAATTTTTTGCAGTTCTTTCGTACTCGTTCCTAAAGCTCTACAAACTTTAATTATATCAATATAAACAAATTGATCTACCGAATAGTATCTATAACCCGTTTTTGTATCAATGTATACGGGGATAAGAATGCCTGTTTGATGGTAGTATCTTAAAGCTTTTATTGTAACACCTTTCATATTAGCAACTTTACCAATAGAAAATAAATTTTCCAATTTATATTGCCCCCTTATTCTTGACTCTCCTCTTAAGGGAGACATTATTATTTTATCGTTAAAGTTAATAGAAGGATAATAAAAAATAGGTCATGCAACAGTAGATGGCTATCACGTATCGTTGTTTTTTGAAATACTGCAACGTGAAATGAACCGTTAACTTTTAACTATGCTTTATTGCTAAAGTTAATAAAAGCGTAGTATAAAAAGAGAGGGAATTTCTACAAAGCTCTTTCTATAGGACATACCATTTTTTCTAGCTAACTAATTCAATGAAAGAAGGATATAATATGAAAATTGATAGACCAAAAATTTCGCCCGAGTTATCTTTAAAGAGTTTTCACGATATTTTTTATGAAGAAGATTCCACATTAGAAATGTGTGAAATTATCGATTCCACTTTTGAAAATGAATCTGTAGATAGAGTACGTTTATATAGTGCAGTGATAAAGAATTGTAAGTTCACAAATACAGACTTTAGCAATATTGATATTACAGATGTTTGTTTTGAAAACTGTGATTTATCAAATGTTAATTTAAGCAATTCTTCTGTTCACAGAGTCGAATTTAAAAACAGTAAATTAATTGGAGTTAATTTTACAGAATCTAGCTTAGGGAATGTTGAATTTGAAAATTCAATTTTGAATTTAGCTTCATTTGGAAATTCTAAACTAGAAAAGATTATATTTAATGAAACTTCATTAAATAATGCAGACTTTTTTGACTGTAAGCTAAAGAAAATTGAATTTGATTCATGCAGCCTTGACGAAGCAAATTTTGATCAAACATCACTGAAAGGAATAGATATTAGTTCTTCTACTTTTGATACACTTACGGTTTCAGTGAACAACCTAAGAGGATGTAAAGTATCACCACACCAAGCTATTCAGTTTGCATCTTTATTGGGATTGATTATTAAAGATTAGTCAAAAAGAACGATTTAAAATGGAAAAAGGTATCCTCATACTTGAAGGATACCTTTTTATTCTCTCTATTTTTATTACTGTTTTGTATCGTATTCTTTTCATCAATTTAGTGCATTTCAATAATTGTACCATCTTCAAATACTTTGAATACACCAGTAAACCCTGATCCAGCTGCACCTTCTATTTTATATGTTGTACGCACTCTAATTTGATAATATTTCTTTCCATTCTCTACTTGCGTATTCTCTAGCGTGTAATCATAGTCTTCTTTATATTCATTTTTGATATATGCTGTAGCTTTCTCAAAAGTAAATGCATCTTGATTCTTTCCTGTCTCTACTTTTTGGTTCTTTTCTGTTACTACCTTCTGATTCTTTTCTGGCTCTGTTTTTGGATTCTTTTCTGTTGTTACCTTCTGATTCTTTTCTGGCTCTGCTTTTTGGTTCTTTTCTGTTACTGCCTTCTGATTTTTTTCTGGCTCTGCTTTTTGGTTCTTTTCTGTCGCTACCTTTTGACTCGTTACTGCATCAGTTTTTTGTGCCTTTGCTGCTGCCGTTACATTCTTTGCATTTTTTTCTTCTTCACCAATTTTAGTGATTAATCCTACAGCCTTTTTATTATATTCTTCAAGATTCTTGTTATCTTTTGTTTCTGAAACTAGCTTATTTAATAGCTCTTTCGCTTCTGCATAACTTTTCTTATTTATTAACTCTTCACTTTTCGTCAGTTGCTCGCTATACTTCTTTTTTTGTTCTAAAATGGCTAATAATGCTGTTCGTTCTTCCTTGGCCTGCTTTATAAGTGTAGTATTTCCATCCTTCATGTTCTCTACTTTTTCAAATGACTTAATTGATTCTTCTATCTTTTTTTCTTCTTTTAACTTCACTGCTTCCATCATGATTTTCGTTTGTTCTACAAGCACTATTGTATCTGAATCGTCTTTTTTCTCATCCAGCGCTCGTTCAAATGATGATAAGGCATTTTTATATTCTTTATTCGTTAACGCGGTCTTCCCTGCATCTATTTCTTTTTCAAAATCTCCATTACTACACCCTGCTAACATTAAAAATGTAATTCCAATTACCGTTAATAACTTCCTCAATGTTTCTCCCCCTATGCATTCCTAAAACAATAACGTCATATGTATAAAAGTCTGTGTAGTAATTAGACTGAAAGTAAATATGTACTACAGTGTGTGTGGGAAAGGAAGTACATTTCATTTACTATCATTACTTAAAACTCCTAAATAGTTGGTAGTTGGTTTTCTTCTTCTTTTAAGACAGAAAGGAATTTTAATAATGTGCGTAAAGCTCTCACCAGGCTCTTTACTACACACACTCTTATACACATAGAAAGATTATTTTTAGTTTAGTATTTTTTTAACTTTATATATTCTCGGTTGATTGGTTACGAACCTCAATTCGTAACATACTGAAAAGCAACAGAAAACAAAACGTAACAAAAGTCATGTTTTGTAACTTCTTTGTAACACAAATGTAACACAAGGTTTTTAAACATACAATAGTTTTTTTACATTATTTTCCCCACTTTCTATATTTTAAGGCGTTAATCCGGTTCCAATCCTTAATGTAATACGTATTTTCATAACAATTACGCCAAAAAAGAGGGAATTTACATTTCTAAGTGCAAAGGTACAGAGTTATTATTTTCCGGATGTTATAAAATTCTTAAGTTGAAGGATATGAAAAGGAAAAAATACGCTATTCTTTCCTATAAGCCTACAGAAAGAATAGCGTATTTTTCAAAAATGAGTTTTCTTATTCAAACGCTTTGGTTCTATATCACAATTAAAAGGGCAATCAACGCTAATATAGCTGGAAGCCCTTGTTTCACAATAATTGATTTATTAGATGTGAAACCGCCAAAAAGAGCTGCTACTACCACACACATTACAAAAAATAATTGAACCATATAGCCAATTGAATTGAGACCAAGTGTAAGCCCCCAAATGAGACCAACGGCTAAAAATCCATTATATAAACCTTGGTTTGCAAACATAATGGCTACGTTTCGATCTCCTTCTAAATGCTCCGGTAATTTAAAAGCACGTTTTGCCACTTTTGAATTAATAAAAAACATTTCGAGGATCATGATAAATAAATGTTCTAATGCTACGATCCCGACTAAAATAGCTGCGATGATTTCCACACTATTCTGCCCCCTCTATTCCCTAATATCAATTTTATACTATTTCCATTGTGCAATTCTATCAACAAAGAGACGGTATGAAGCATATCCTTTGTCCGCTGTTTTACCGACAGATAGAAATATAACTAGTACATAGCACTCTTTTTCCAATCCAAAGGTTACAGCTATACTTTCCTCTGTATAGTCCCGACTGGATTTATATCATATCCATGTGCACATGCTGTCATTAACTGCCTGGAGACAATTAAAATAGTTTCACAAGTTTCTTGGACTGGAAGCTGTTCAACATGTGCATACCATGCTTTTACTTGTCTGTTTTTTAACCCTTGCAACATGTACCCTAGCTTAACAGCCGTTAAACATATTTCCTCTATCTTCACTTTAACCTTGTAGCTTATATACAATTCCGACATCGTCTGAATAACATGTTTTCAAAAATTCCCCCTTCTTACTTATTAAAACATTAATTGATACATCAATATTTGATAGGTCAATTAATATACAACTCCCCTTTTAGTTTTACAAGTTTTTTTGCTCAATTAGTTTTATTTTGTTCCGTCAACTTTAAATCAATTCAAAACCTCTGTTCACTCTCTAGAAACTATAGTGTTTTTCAATAACTACATAAAAAAAATCAGCTGAATCATCAAATTAATAATTAGTTGTCTCCAAAGACGAAAATTTTATTTCTTTTCTATTTTATTTTTTTATCTTATAAGGCGGCGTTAATTCTTTCATCATGGCATAAAAAAATGTTATTACTCCTGTTACATCGAGTAATAACATTTTTATTTTAATCTATTTAACAAATTTGCTTCCAACTAGCATCCTTCACATCTTCACTAGTCGGCTTTCTAACTGATTTCACAAAACATTCCTCACAAGCACCGAACGTAATGAAATTTTTCTGTGCTTGTCTTAACGAAACTTCATTCGCTCCGCCTTCAAAGTCAGAATCATTAAACTGAACCTCATCATCTTCCCAATAACATATATTACAAATTTCATATGTACCTGGTGGTTCTTCTTCTATTGTTTGATATCCGCAGCATGGACAGGTGTATTTCATATAATCACCTTATTTCCCTTCATATGTAGTCCTACTTACTAAAAATGTAATAGAGCAAATTATAGTTAATCCCATAAAGTACATCATTTTAATAATACGAGTATTTTCATATGTTGTAGGAACCCCGTCAGATATAAATTCATAGCAAAAAACAATACTTATGGCTAAAAGAATATATAAAATTAAGGATGGGATAAAATGTAGCTTTATAGGTAAAATAACGCACCTAAACAATATCTCCCCAAGAAGACATCCAACTAAAACAACAGGGACTCCAACTATCAAAGTAGCGGCCAACATTTGGGCCATAGCAATAAAAAGGTTCATAAAAATAGAAAATAGCTCTCCTTTAAAAATCCCCTTCTCATCGTATATTTGAATTATCGTCATTGAAATAAATAAGCTTAATAAAGAATGGGAATACGGAATTAAAAATTTTCCCAATCCTGCTCACCTCACTTTTTTTTTGCGTCACATATATTATTAATTATTTCCTATCATTTTTACATAGAAAAATAACTCGCCTTCCGCAAAAGACGAGCCATTCCATTTAATTCTCACTTATTCTCTTCTTATACCAATCCTGCATTCTCTCCGCATCTTCTACTCTCGTATGCTCTAATTTATAACTCGATGATGCGTTAGAGAACTTATACGTACATAAATCCGCGCGGCGCTGGAAATAGGATTGTGTCTTTTCCATTGATTGGACGTGTCTTCTTCTAACAAGTCCTGTATATTTTCCGATGCTGCGATATACAAGCGTAATTTGCTCTCCATTTACACTGTAACCATTTGTTTTAAATGTTGCGTATCCAAGTATAAAGATGAGGACCGCAAGCGGAATTAGTGCCCACATGATGAAGTGCTTTTCAAAGTATATACTTATTCCAATAAGCGGGATTGCTAGCATAGCGAAGAAGATGAAGCTATCAATGAGATAGCGGCGTAATGCTGCTTTTGGTAATGAAATAATATTTGTATTCAGTTCGTATGGTAGTTGTAAATGCGCGAGTAACTGTTGTACTCGGTCTTTTCGAATGATTGGATGCAGTGTAACTTTTTCTTTTTCATCACCCGTTCCCTTACTTTGAATAACTTCTACTTGCACAGCACAATAGCCGAATGGCTGACGTAAAATACTTTCTTTTATCGTAATCCCTTGAATACGATGTAACTTTAGGACGAGTTCTTTTTTCTCAAGTAATCCTTGTGAAATGCGGACTTCGTCATTTCTTCGATTTACTGTGAAATCTCCATGTTTTAGCGCATAACCGATTGTAGATATAATCCACGAAAGGACGAGCAAAATAGCTACCATGAAAATCCAGCCATATATATCATGTTCCATTACATACGATTTTACGCTATTCTCTATCCATTTCGGAATGTACTCATCTACTTGATGATACACGAAAAAGATTAACCAGAATAATAGTCCAAACTGACCCGATGTAACAGAGGCTAGTAAAATTTCTTTCCAAGTCAATTTATATTCTGTCGTTTGTTTTTCTTCTGTAACGATTTCTTTTTCTACTGCATGTTCTGTTGCTTCATCTAACGTTTCTTCTGCTTTCACTTCTGGAGTTGGCTCATTTAGTAAGGAAATAAGCTCCTTCGCCTCATCTTCCTTAATTCCAGCTAAGCTTACTTCCGCATCATCGCCTCCGCCAGCTGTTTCGATTTGAATTTTCTTTAAGCCAAGCATTTGATATAACACGTTAGAACTTGTATTAATCGTTTGAACACGTTCTTTATTTAAGTAGCTCTCCTTCTTCACAAAGAGACCTTGTTTCACATGTAATACGTTATTTTCAATCCAATATACTTTGTAATACCAGCCTACGATGGCTGAAACAATCGTGATTATCGCAAAACCGATAGGAACTAAATACCAAAATGGGAACTTTCCTTTTAAACTAAAGAGAAAAATAATAAATGGTATAAAGTCTGTTATTTTTAATTCCAATAACATCGTGATTGGATGCTGTCTCTTATACATCCTCATCACTCACTTTCGCTAATTCTGCGATTTTCGTTTTCAACATTTCTGCTTCACACATCGTTAAGCCTGGGATGCTGTGAGAAGTTGCTGCTGTTGAAATGTGTAATTCTGCTAAACCATATTTTCTCATAATCGGACCTTGTTCAATCGTAACGTGCTGCACACGAATCATCGGTACCAATACGCGCTTTACGACGAAAAGACCGTGTTGAATTTCAAGCTCTTCTTCATTTAGTTGGTAGCTATAATAACGTTGACGTAGTTTCGGGAATAAGAAATATGAAAATGGTGCGAATGCAACTGTTAGCCCAATCATCACATACAAAATCCACGCCCACCAATCAAACTTTATCATGAGGAAAAGGTACGCTAACATGACGAGAATACCGATTCCTTCTTCAATTACAGCCCGAACTTTCCACACCTTGACCATGTCAGGGTGAATTTCATTTTTCAATGGATCCATGTAACCACTCCAAATCTAGTAATCTAATATATGAATACTCTCAATCTATATTTTACATAACTTTACAGAAAATTGAAATTTAATTATCTTTCTTCTCAGGAATAAAATATCCGAACCAAAGTAACCAAATGAAACCGATTAACTTCAGCCAACTTCCATCCGCTTGAAAAGCTTCAATCATACCTGGTATTTTATAAATCCCAATAAATCCAAGAAAACCGAGCCACCAGTTTTTTTGCATTTTCAAGTTTACTCCTCCTTCATGACGTTTTTCACATTTCGAATCCAAATCTCTTTATACTTTAACTGAAATCCCATGAGCATGTAATTGCTCATATTATCAATTACAAGCGCTAGTGTATGAGCATTTTCTTCCGTTGCATCTTCTGACACAACGCCCAGTCTCGCGCCTTTCTTCAATAAATCGTGGAAACCATTTAAAAACTCTTCTTGTATTTCAAATAAGCGTTTCTGATACTTTTCATTTCGCGCCGCAGTTACGATAAATTCATTTATAACACGCAGTATTCCTTCTTGTCCTTCATACTCAGAGAGCATATGTAAACCATCTGCGATTAACTTTTCTGCAAAATTTTCTCTCGTATATTGCCCTTTATCAAAATAACTCACGAAATGATAACCAGAAAAAATTTCTTCAAATAAAAAGTCCACTAACGCTTCTTTAGAAGAAAAATGATAATAAATAGCCGGTTTTGAAATTCCTACCTCTTTCGCAATCATGGAAAGGCTCATCTTCTCAATGCCGTGCTCTGCCATGAGTTTAAATGAAGCCTCTACAATGTTTTGCGATGTTTGTAAATTCTTCGTCATACTGTACCTCACTCATTTTTACTTACCGGTCGGTAAGTAAATTGTAAAATAAAAAATTATCGTTTGCAAGTTTGATTCAAAACTACATATTACTTTCTCCATTTACTTTATGAATCGGAATCATATTCCTCCATAATTACTACAGTAATCTTTAATCCGGTTAAACCACAAAAAGCACCTTTGTGAGTGCTTCTTGTAATCTAATATTTAGGCCCCATGTAATCATAACTTTGATCTAGCGCTTTTAATAAATCAATCGCACCCTTTAACTCTCGTTTATCAGACTCTAATTCTTCCATTCTTCTTTCAATATCTTTTTTAAAAGATTCTAAATCGCTAATGGCTTTTTTTTCCTACTCCAAGTTGAGACCAGCTTGATAAGAGTAAATCATGCACCTTACTTACAACCCTTTTATTATGGTTTAAGTCTTGAATCATATGGTCAAATTGTTGTAAGGCTTGGTTCAATGCTTCTTCATTTAAGTAAATTCTCGGCATCCTAATCTTCTCCCTTAATATTGTTGATCCGCCTTCTTATAATCATCGGCTTTCTTCTCAATAAAATCTGAAATTTCCGTTGCTGTTCGTATGTACCAAAAACTTAAATGTTCTACATGTGCACGTATATTATTTACTTTAGCTTCTACCCTTCTACTTTCAGCCGTTTCTAATAATGTCATCATATTTGAAATTAACCTCGGTACTCTATCTTGAAATTCTTGCGCGTTTCGCTTCATATCTCTTACGGCCTTTTCCAAATTCTCTACAACTACACGAATCTCTCCCCCGCCTAATAACGCGCCCGGTGAATCATAAACTCTTTCATTCGTGTCTACATTTAACAAGTATTTATTTGATAAAGACCCATTCTCCCCAAATCGGAAGTTTTTATCTGTTTGATAATGATAACCAGGGCCACTTATCGAATTCAAAAATCGAGTAACATCCATCCCAAGCTTTTGCTGTAATGATAACTCGGACATTTCTTCTTTCGAAATTGGTGGTGTTACCGCATAAGTAGATCCTATATGACTTTCATATGCACCAAATGGTCCATAACCAATCGAATCATTTCCGTGAACAACACTTACAATTCTATTATTAAACTCACCATTATTTGCTTTTTCTTGTAAATCAGGCGGTAACAAATGTTTTGCACTCGGCGCATTCCATGACATACATCTTACATTGTCATTAGATGCCGCTGCATATTCCGCTAACGCTCCCCCTAACGAATGACCCGTCGTATATATCTCCACATCATCCCTATCCTTGTATGTATCCGTTACTTGTTTCATGACCCTTTCAGCTTGTTCGAATTGATTATGTGTTTCCCAGCGCTGATTCTCTTCATTCCAATATTTCTTTGAACCTGCATTCTCAGTCCCTGCTACAGGAGGTGCTGCTGGTTCATGAACACCTTCTCGTAATACAAAGTGATTTACATCCGCTTTGGCATCCTTCATACCTTCCCCTGGTTTCATCGGAATGCCTAAAGAGTTTTTCTCTATAATTTTATCCCCTTCTGTCCCTCGAAAATCTACCATAACTTTCTTTTCCCCATTTATATCTCATTCAAAGACCACTGGGTCCATTCCGATTTATCGTGGAATGTTCCTCCCTTTTCCTATACTTGTAAACTTCGACCATCTTTATTGGTAATAACAACTTCTTCAATATATTTATCAGATTCCTACGTAGTTTCTGCTAATTGATAAAAAGTAGAATCTAAAACTCCATTTTTATTACTCAAAACATTTTTCTCCTACAACATTTGATATATTCTTATAATTAAGATAACATTTCCGGAGGATACATATGGATATTATTATTAAAAAATTTAGTTTTTGTTTATTATTTATACTTATTTTAAGTACTTTAGAGGGATGTACCATGGATCAAAAAAACAATGAAGAACAAGTAGTAAAAGAAGCAAAAGCGACAACCATTACATACTTTAAGGAAAAGCAAAATTTGGATGTAGTAATTACTGGGCATGAGTTTGGTCCTAAAGACTTACAATCCATTTATATTTCTGGACATGTCAAAGATGATAAAGACAAAACATTTAATATAACTATTCAATATAGCGGAGATAAATACACGATAGGTTCAATTTCTAAAAGTAAAAGTTTAAAATTAAAATACTAACACTTCCCATAATTTTTATCTAAGGCATTCCTATATGCTCCCAATGATGTTCAAATAGTTTTTATAAACGGACATGTTAAAGATAACAAAAATAAGGTTTTTTCTATGGACAAAGAATATGATGTAGGAGATTATCATATAAGCTGTATGTCTCATTCAAAAAATTTAGAGCTTAAAAACTAATAATCTGGGCACTTTAGAGTGCCTTTTCTTTATACCCCACCACACAATGTTCTGTGAATATAAAATTTAGTAAAGAGAAATATAACGCAACATTTATGGAGTGATTATTCATGAAAAAATACGGTATAAGATTATTCTTTATTTTTACACTTATCCTTTTAGGAGGATGTACGATAAATCAAAAGAATGAGGAACAACAAATCGTTAATAAGGCTAAAGAAGAAACTATTAAATACTTCAAGGAGGAGGAAAACGTAAATGTAACTATTACTAAACATAAATTCACTCCAAATGATCTGCAAACAATTTTTATATCTGGTTATGTAACGGATGACAAAAACAAAGAATTTAGTGTTGCAGTTGAATACGCTAATAACTACCATATCAGTACCATTTCAACCACGAAAAATTTTGAACTAAAACACGATTAGTTAACGATTCGTTTTATATTATTTCTTTATAAAAAATAATATAAAGAAATTTCAGGAGATACATATGGATCAATCAAAAAAGAAAAGGGTTATAATTTTAATCATTTTAGCAATTATATTTTTAGCCATAGGCTGTACTACATCCTTTATTCACAATAGAAATACAACAAAAGAAAGAGCTGCTGAAGCTGCAATACAACATATACAAACAAGAGAAAATATAGATGTTATAATAACTAAAATCGATATGAAACCAGCTTTTCAAGGAGGCTTTATTGAAGTTAGAGGATATGCGGAAAATGATAAAAAAAGAAAGTTTTATGTCACAGTAAGTAAAAAACAAAATTACTCTATCATGGGGTGGAATTTAGATGATCCTCAATAAGAAACAAAATATTTTCATATTATTATCCGTAATAATTATGATTTTAATTATAGGTTATATAGCAAAGTTTATTCATGACCAAAATGCTGCAATAGAAAAGGCTGCTGAAGTTGCAATAGAAACTATGAAAAAAGAAAAAAAATAGATTTTGTGGTAACCGATGTAAAAATTCAACAATTAGAACTTGCGGGCTTTATTAGAGTTAGAGGGTATGATAAAAACAATAACAAAAAAAACTTTCGTTGTAATAAATAAATCCCAAAATTATAAAGTCGAATATTGGGGCGACGAATAAAGTGAAACTTTAATCAGTGGGGGTTTTGTTCATCCCCATTGATTATTAGCAAAAGAAGCACTTTTGTAAGCGCTTCTTTTAATTTAATATTTAGGACCCATCATCATAAATTGATTGGAGAAGGGGAAATATGGGTAATTTAAAAAAGAAAAATATTATCATTTTAATCATTGTAACAATTATCGCTTTAACTATAGGATGTACAGCAAAAAGTATTCATGACAGAAATATAACAAAAGAAAAAGCTGCTATAGCTGCCATAGTACATATTAAGAAAAAAGAAAATATTGATGTTATAGTGACTAAAGTTGATATCAGGTCTGCCGTTAGTAGTGGTATGATTCGAGTTTCTGGTCATGTAAAAGACCAGAAAAACAGAAATTTCTTTGTTTCAATTAGTAAACGTCAAAATTATTCAGTTGTTGGATGGGGATTAGATCATCTAGAGTCATAATTACCTTATTACATGTCAACTACCTCCACCACTAATTTCAGCCTAAAACGCTAAAAAGACAATCCGAATTATACCTTCTTCTTTTGAAGCATTAATCATTAAAACAAAAAAGCATCCTAAATCACACATTTAGGATGCTTTCTTTTTAATTCCTATTCAGCAATCGCATACGATAACAATTCATCGTTACTTCCCCAAGTCTTTGCAGTAATTGATAGTTCGCATACGCGCCGACCGGGGCACCGATTATTGGTACGAGCTGAAGCATTTTTGCTAAATCGATATAGTCTCGGTACTCTGTTTGGAACTTTTCCCAGTCCATATGGTTTTCTTCTTCTGTATCCCACGTTTCGATGGCTTTCCATATTTCTTTTCGGTGGTCGTCACTTGAAAAGGCAAGTTGGAAAACGTGAAGGATAAAAAGGCGCTCTTCTTTGTCGCTCGTATCAAATCCGTACAATGTTGCTGCATCGAATAAAAATTTAATTTTAATGCCGAGTAAAAGCGGAAAGTCAGCAAGGCCAAGGAGAATACCGCCTGCTCCCGTCCCCGCTCCTTCTGCCGCTGCTATTTTTTTATACTCATCCATTTTTTTACGTACTTCATCATCTCGTCTTTGCAATGACCAG
The DNA here is from genome assembly GCF_054771475.1 of Bacillus sp. MN7755. Taxonomy (NCBI): domain Bacteria; kingdom Bacillati; phylum Bacillota; class Bacilli; order Caryophanales; family Bacillaceae; genus Bacillus; species Bacillus sp. MN7755. The sequence goes on along the minus strand of NZ_BTRL01000008.1, from coordinate 112,076 downwards.
TTCGTCTCTTTTAATTTCGGCTTTATAAAGTTTGATCCGGCGCTAATTGTTTGTACCATCATCCGAATCGTTTCTGTTAATACTTTTTGCACTTTCGCCGGAATAAGCTGTTGTACTTTCGTCTGCACTTTCTTTGAGAACCGTGTCATCATAGAAGAATCTTTCATGAATGTAGCTTTCCACTGCTCCAGCTCTTTTATAACCTTTTCTTCATATGTAATCATAGGTTCATTCCCTTCAATTTAAACGCTCAATTCGTTTCGCCCCGTATTGATAAACGAAACCGATACTAAATACTATGCTTACGACTAGTAAAATTCCTGTCATTATGAAATCTTTCGTCGCAAGTGCAAATATGATTGTAAATATAATACTACCTGTAATAAGGATCGCATTTAGTAAAGTAAGAAAATCTTTCTTCTTCTCTTCTCCCCCGACTGGGTACAAATCAAGCCAAATCTTCATGCGGTGATGTTTCCATAAAGTTAATAGCTGATAACCAATTAAATATAGGAAGATAAGGCTTACGATAAATCGTCCATATAAAAACGGAATGAAGTACAGAATAACTCCTCCAAGAGCGAGCAGGCGCACATATAAGCCGAAATAGTTACCCGATCGTAAAAACGTTCTCGTATATAAGTATAAATATGTACGCTTTTCGCCAATCATCGAAAGAATGAAATCAAGCCATTTCTTGCGGGATACTCTCTCTTTTAATGCTGGTACATCAACGAACATATTCGCGATGCGGTACAGCAGCATCATCTTCTTACCTTCTTCAGAAATTAAATACTCCCAGTTTAGCGGCTTTCCCTTCACCATTTGATGCAGTACTACGAGGTATAACACCATGAGAAGGATGATTCCGCCAATAAATATAACGGAAGTACGCTCTACAAGGAAGTACACAAATAAGCCGTTTAAAATAAAACGAATGAACCAATCCGCTCTTTGTATATTTTGGTCTGTTAAAAATGATTTTTCCCATGCGACGAATAAGTTCCACGCTTTTACAATGACAAACGCGAGTACAATCCATATGTAAGCTGCTCCTGTTTGCTTCATTTGCTGGAAGTATAACGGGGCAAGCGCTGCCGCTACGATTGCGATTATGTATAACTGAATCATAAACGTAAAAAGAAATGCCTTTGTGAAGTAAGGTTTTAATTTTTGTTCAACTGGCAGCAAGTAAACGAGATCCGCTTCTTTTAATAACGTTTGAATGGATCCGGCCGTTAATACGAGACCAAGCAACACTGCCATAACGAGTGCTGTCGGAAACGAAGCTGTTAACGTTTGTAACCATTGCTGGTAATAGTACGCTCCTGCGCCGATGATAAATACGAAAATAAATTTCAAATGATCATTAAATACGTATTTACTATATGTACGAACTTCTTTTAGAAAGTGACGAAATCGTTCTTTCCATAATGCTGTGCTATTCATAATCTTCTTCCTTCGTTAATGCAATATAAATATCATCTAACGTTGCACCTGGCATATTAAACTGTGATTGCAGTTCAGATAATGTTCCCTTCGCTCTCACTTCACCTTGATGCAGAATAATAAATGAATCACAATAACGCTCTGCCGTCGCTAAAATATGTGTACTCATTAAAATACCCGCGCCGCTCTTTTTCATTTGATCCATCATTTGAAGGAGTGATTGAATTGCTAACGGGTCAAGCCCAACGAAAGGTTCGTCCACAATGTAAAGAGATGGCTCCACTAAAAACGCACTCATAATCATTACCTTTTGTTTCATCCCTTTTGAGAAATGAGACGGAAACCATTTCAAACGATTTTTCATACGAAATTCTTGTAATAGTTGTCCTACGCGTTCTTCATATTGTTTTTCATCTACACCGTACGCCATCGCTGTTAACTTCAAATGTTCTTCTAGCGTTAGCTCATCATATAATACTGGTGTTTCTGGGACGAATGAAAAACTAGAACGGTACGCTGTCATATCGTCACGAATTGTTTTCCCATTAATTGTGACAGATCCTTTTTTCGGTTCCATTAAACCGATAATATGTTTAATCGTCGTACTTTTACCCGCTCCATTTAAACCGATTAAGCCGACAAGTTCGCCTTTATTAACAGAGAACGAAACATCTTTTAGTACAGGTCGCTTCGTATATCCTCCTGTAACATTTTCTACACGCAATAACTCGCTCATACGACACCACTTTCTTCATTAGTATTCATTCTATATTCATCTTACCAAAAATGGCGCTGTACTACATAGTATCGATGTCTTAAAAAAAATTTAAATTTGTTAGCATATATTTTTACGAAAGCGGACATCATAATTAGTGAAGAAGGAACACATTGAAAAAGCGACCACCAATTGATGAGTACAACAACATAGTTAAGTCATCATGAAATGGGGTGTCCATGTTGGACAAAGAAATTTACACATAACCAGATCATTTGTTTCATTTTAGAAACGGGGTGTCTCCGAAAGAGCATATACTGTTTTAAAAAATAAACAATTTCCTTTTATAAAAGATTGCAATTCATTTCACTTGAAAATGGGGTGTCTACGGCAGAAACTTTAGCCGATTTACCGTGCATTTCTTAAATAAATGAGGTGTCTGCGAAACGTAAATTACGATAATGCTTTTTCAATCCCTCTTCAGAAAACAGGAAGCTGAGTCAGCTTCCTGTTTTTCGTGTTTGTTCTCTTATGTAATTATGGTAAAATACGGCTAAGGATATTTGAAAGGATGAGATCGATGAATCATACAGCAGATAATTGTATTTTTTGCAAAATCATTGACGGGCAAATCCCTTGCTCAAAAGTATACGAAGATGAACATGTGCTTGCATTTTTAGATATTAGTCAAGTAACAAAAGGACATACTCTTGTTATTCCGAAAGTTCACAAACAAGACATATTTGCGTTAACGCCAGAAATCGCATCACACATTTTTTCTGTCGTTCCGAAAATCGCAAATGCGATTAAAGCAGAGTTTAATCCAGTTGGTTTTAACCTACTTAACAACAACGGCGAGAAAGCTGGACAAACTGTGTTCCACTTCCACCTTCATTTAATTCCACGCTACGGTGAAAACGATGGTTTCGGTGCTGTTTGGAAATCACATCAAAATGAATACACAATGGAAAATTTACAAAACATCGCAAGTACAATTGCAAATAGTGTGAAATAGTGACACTATAATAAGAAGTAATACATAACAAGCCACTTTCCTAAAGTGATTAAATATTGCAAGGCTTGTTTCTCCATTCAAGATGCCAGGGAATATGTACAGTACACTGTTCTTTCCCTTGTCTTAAAGATATGCATATTTTTTCACATCATGAATACGAACAAAAAATAAGGAGGTCTCCTTTTATGTCAAAAGCTAAATCCTTTATTACAGGTATCATTTGCGGCGGAGCAGTTGCTGGATTAGCTGTTCTTTTCTCTACTCCTTCTTCTGGCAAAGACATGCGCGGCAAGTTAAAAGAAAAAGGAAATGATATTAAAAAGACATTAGCTGATATTACAGCTGATACAAAATTATTAAAACGTCAAATCGTTGAAACTGCTTCAGAAGGTAAAGAAGTGTTTCAAGAATTAAAAGACGATATGCACGATACGCTTTCTAACTGGAAGCAAGATATTTCTCAAAACAAACGACATATTGAGCAAGAGATTTTGGACATTCAAAAATCAATTGAGAAACTACAAGAAGCTGTTCCGGAAAAAGCGTAAACAAATTCCTGCTTAGTTTTTTGCATATAACAAATATTTTTTATATAAATTGACCTTAACACGGCATATCACATAGATATGCCGTGTTTTTATGCATTTACAATATATGTTATCACTTAACATGTAAGGACAACACATGTATTCACGACTCATAAAACGCTTCCATAGTTATGCATGATTTGTATAGAATGTCATTTTTCCAAAAAATTTTCACAATTCTCACAAAAAGACTTTATTAATTTTTATTTTACTGGCATAATAGATAGTAATGAAAAAGAATGTTAAAGTGGGTGAGTAAATGAAAAGTGGAGAAAAAGATTACTCGGTAAAAGAAGCGATGATTTTCAGCCAACGCATTGCTCAATTATCGAAAGCGTTATGGAAATGTGTAGAGAAAGATTGGCAGATGTGGATTAAGCCTTACGATTTAAACATTAATGAGCATCATATTTTAACAATCGCTTATCATTTAAAAGGGGCTTCTATTTCTGAGATTGCTAAGTTTGGAGTTATGCACGTATCAACGGCGTTTAACTTCTCTAAAAAGCTGGAAGAACGCGGCTATCTTGTATTCTCAAAAAAAGAAGATGACAAACGAAATACGTACATTGAGATTACAGACAAAGGGGAAGAGTTACTACTTCGCTTAATGGAGGAGTATGATCCTGAAAATAATTCAGTGTTTAATGGGGCTCTTGCACTTCGTAATTTTTATGGGAAGTTCCCAGAAAATATCGAACTGATTGCTATCTTGCGTAATATTTACGGACAAGACTTCATCGATATTTTTGAGAAATCATTAGAAGATATTGAAGAGAACTTTACAGAATCCGATCAGAAGTTAGTTAAGAAGTAATGTATTTATTTTTTCGCAATCATGCTTAAGAATTCATTCATAAGCGGCTTAAATAAACCTTGTTTTGCTAGCGCTTCCGCAGTTTCGTGTACTTCGAGCTGATGTGGAAGCGCTTTTTCAAATTGATCTAACAGCGCATCGAACAAAAGAAGCCCCTCTGCTTTCTCCACTACATATTGCTCGTTCAGTATTTCACAAAGATTTAGTATACGTTCAATATCTTTTTTACGAGCTTTTTTCTTTATGATTAAAGAATAAAATGGACACTTTTCTTCATCAATCATTTTAAATAGTAGGTCTACGTAGTATTCAGCTTGTTCTAATCTTCTAACAACGTCCATTTTCTCCCTCGCTTTCTAACACAAAGTCTTCTATTTCTGAATTTTATAACACGAACAAAATATCGTATGATACAATATATAAAGTATATGTATTTTAGCCAAAAGGAGGTCTCGCCTCATGACACTTATAACAGTTGTTTTTGTCGCATTCGCACTTCTTGTTATATTTTACACGAATTTCATGACACATACACTGTGTGAACGAAAACAAATAGCTGCGAGCCGCCAACCCGGTGTCTTTCGGGTTATTAATGTATGTATAACAATTTTATTAATTTCTAGTTATATAGAAATTATATTTCATGGAAAGTGAGGAAGGAAAGCCCCTTCCTCACTTTTTTCCTCTATAAGCAAATTATACCTACTATAACCAATAAAATAAACAGTACAAGTAATAAAATAAGTTGAGAATTCATCCCCATCCCCTCCTCTATTCTGTATATGCGGCATACGCCCAATATGGCACACCTTCAAAATCTGACACGATATGGTTAATTTTTCTTTATCAATATGAAATCTAGTCGAAATATGATATATTAAATTCTGTACATATTGCTTATACTATGAAATAAATGACACGCATCTTAACTTTATCCTAAAGCCTCGGTAAGCCCTGTTAAGCGCGCTTTACCAATATAAAAAGCAAAAGTATCAGTGAGACTTAATCGGGCTCTGATGAACTAAAATTCATTGGTATAGGATAAATTAAAAATACATAATAGTAGGAGTGTTTATCGAATGAAGAAAGCTATGCTTGCCTTAGCCGCAACAAGTGTAATCGCACTATCAGCTTGTGGAACATCATCATCAGACAAAATCGTTACATCTAAAGCTGGTGACATTACAAAAGACGAATTCTACGAGCAAATGAAAACACAAGCTGGTAAACAAGTACTAAATAACATGGTTATGGAAAAAGTACTTATTAAAAACTACAAAGTTGAAGACAAAGAAGTAGACAAAAAGTACGATGAAATGAAAAAACAATACGGTGATCAATTCGATACACTATTAAAACAACAAGGTATTAAAGAAGAAACGTTAAAAACTGGTGTGCGTGCTCAATTAGCGCAAGAAAAAGCTATCGAGAAAACAATCACTGATAAAGAATTAAAAGATAACTACAAGCCTGAAATTAAAGCAAGCCACATTCTTGTAAAAGATGAAGCGACTGCTAAAAAAGTTAAAGAAGAACTTGGACAAGGTAAATCTTTCGAAGAGTTAGCGAAACAATACTCTGAAGATACTGGTTCAAAGGAAAAAGGTGGCGACTTAGGATTCTTCGGAGCTGGTAAAATGGTTAAAGAATTCGAAGATGCTGCTTATAAACTGAAAAAAGATGAAGTAAGCGAGCCTGTGAAATCACAATTCGGTTACCACATCATTAAAGTAACAGACATTAAAGAACCAGAAAAATCATTTGAGCAATCAAAAGCTGACATCAAAAAAGAAATCGTTCAGAAGAAAGCACAAGACGGCGAATTCATGAACGACCTTATGATGAAAGAAATCAAAAAAGCTGACGTAAAAGTTGACGATAAAGATTTAAAAGATCTTTTCGATGAGAAGAAAGCTGACGCTAAAAAAGAAGAAAAGAAATAACGAAATAAAAAGCTCGGGCTTAGGCCCGAGCTTTTTTTATCCCCTCTTCTCCCCTATTAATTTATGTTTAGATTCGGTAAATGAAATTATATAGTTGGTCCTCTGAATAAATTAACCTCAGCTCTAAATTATATCGGCGATTTTTCAAATATATCGACCACAATTCTAATTATATCGGCGATTTTCAAAATATATCGACCGTAACTCCAATTATATCAGCGATTTTCGAAATATATCGACTTACCGACAAAAACTGACAACAAGCATGACTCCCTCTTCAAAACAAAAAAAACCTTGATCCACGTAACATGGAACCAAGGTTTATCTTATTATCATTGATTAAATTAAAAAACTATGTTAAATTAGTACAGAAACACGTTTCCGAAAATACAAAGAACGTATTTATCCTTATCTTAATTGTACACCAAAACACATCTTCAGTCAACCTCTATTTTTCACTTTTAAAGGAGTGCTTACCGTATGAACAAAAAACTTGATCTAGAGCAAAAAAGATTGGATACCGTAATCGAAACGATTACGCAGCAAATTGATAAACTGGAAAACGAAACTGGCAGACGCCGGGCAGAAGTAATCAATATTCGTAAACATTTCTGGGATGACGTGAAAGTGAATACTGATACTTTTGATGATTATCTTGAAACAGTTATCAACTTAAGACAACAAGCTCAGTCACTAGCTGTTACACAAATTACCCATAAGCACACCTTTAATCGACTTGCCGCATTAAGACGCATGCATAAAGCACCTTATTTCGGACGAATTGATTTCAAAGAAGAAGGAGAATCTGCTGCAGAGCAAATTTATATCGGCGTAGCTACACTTACTGATGCAAGCGGAGAAAACTTTCTTATATATGACTGGCGCGCACCCATTTCGAGTGTCTACTACGATTATCCACCAGGACCGGCTGAATACAGTACACCAGGAGGCGTAATTCACGGTAATGTGGAGAAAAAATTACAATACATTATTCAAAATGGCGAGATTGATTCTATGTTCGATACGAGTCTTACAATTGGCGATGAAATTCTTCAACAAGCGCTCGGAAAAGGCACAAACAAACATATGCAAAGTATCGTTGCTACGATTCAGCGCGAGCAAAATGAAATTATTCGTCACGATGAAGGCCGACTCCTTATCGTGCAAGGAGCTGCTGGTAGCGGCAAAACGTCAGCTGCCTTGCAACGAATCGCCTACTTACTATATAAATATCGCGAATGGTTAAAAGCGGATCAAATTATTCTCTTCTCCCCTAACTCTATGTTCAATAGCTACGTTTCTAACGTACTACCTGAACTCGGTGAAGAAAATATGCAGCAAGTTACATTCCAGGAATATTTAAATCATAGACTAAGTAAGTCATTTGACGTGGAAGATCCATACGAGCAATTAGAATATATGCTAACTGAAACGAATAGTCCTGCCTATAAAACTAGAAATGCAAGCATTCGCTTTAAAGCATCTACTCAATTTTTCGAGATGATTAGAGCGTACAGACAGTCTCTTGAATCTTCGGGTATGCTATTTAGGGGAATGAAATTTAGAGGAAAGCTAATTGTCTCTGCGAAAGAAATTACAGAGCAATTTTACAATACCGACTCCTCTCTCCGCTTCCATAGCCGAATTGAGAAGTTAACGGATTGGCTAAATAAGCAAATAGATGCACTTGAAAAAGCAGAACTGAAAAAGCCTTGGGTAGAAGAAGACATTGAACTACTTAGTAAAGATGAATATCAAAAGGCTTATAAATACTTGCAGAAAAAAGGCGAGTTTGACGATAACTCCTTTCATGATTTTGAGAAAGAAACGAAAGTACTCGGACGTATGATTGTCCGTAAAAAATTGAAGCCGCTTCGTAAAGGCGTTCAAGCACTACGCTTCATCAATTTCACAGGCATATATAAACAACTTTTCACAGATGCATCATGGGTTACTGGAGAAAAACCGAAAGGCTGGGATGATATTTGCTCATTAACAGTAAACATGTTAGATGAAGGAAAGCTACATTACGAGGATGCAACTCCATTTTTACTTTTAAAAGAGTTAATTGAAGGCTTCCAAACGAATAGATCGATTAAACACGTACTCGTAGACGAAGCACAAGATTATTCTCCGTTTCAGTTCGAGTTTTTAAAACGTCTCTTCCCTGCCGCAAGAATGACGGTACTCGGGGACTTTAATCAAGCGATATTTGCACACGCGAGTGAAACAGTGAATTTCAATACACTTACTAGCTTATACGGACCAGATGAAACGAACGGTATTAACTTAACTCGTAGCTATCGCTCAACAAAACCAATTATTGAATTTACACGTGCTCTCGTACCAGAAGGAAAAAATATTCACGCCTTTGAACGTGACGGCGAGAAACCTACAGTGACGAAAGTATCGAATTACAGCGAACTGCACGAGCATATTACTGCCAAAGTTGCTGAATTACAAAAACAAAATCACAACACGATCGCAATTATATGTAAATCCGCAGCTGAAAGCGCCGCTGCTTACGAAGCACTTCGTCATATCGAGAATATTAAACTTGTGAAGAGTAGCTCAGCCGAGTATGAGCAAGGCATCGTCGTGATCCCTGCTTACTTAGCGAAAGGTATCGAATTTGATGCTGTTATTATTTACGATGCTTCTAAAGATGCATACAGTGATGAGAGCGTTCGTAGATTGTTCTACACCGCTTGTACACGCGCGATGCATGAATTACAACTTTATAGCGTTGGCGATGTTAGTCCTTTTGTGCTTGGGGCTGATTCGGAGAGTTTTGAACTTATTACACCTTGATACGAATCAAGGTGTTTCTTTTTTATGCAGGATTTACACCTTTAAAGTAGAATATATCATTTTAGAAAAAAATAAGGAGTGAAAAAATGAATCATTATTTCATTGCTATTTATAACGGTGAGTTTCCTACCGAAAAATTACATACCCTTTTACAATCTAATCCCACTTTTACTGATCTAAACGTCCGCACCCTTTCAATCTCATCACCAAGACCTTTCACATTATTAGTTGGCGAAGAACACAACGCACTCACAACTGGACTTACAGATAAATACCACTTATTAACGAAAGAATTGCAAACACTTGAGCAGCAAGAGAAATATTATTACGTATATGATTATAAGATTAGAAAAACCATCAAGAATCCCACCCAAAAATGCTTTCCATTAGCACAAATCAATATAAGTGTTACGAAATTCCATCAGATGATTCAAAAAGTAAAAGACTTGAAACGACCTGTATTTGCAGGTTATAACATCATTTCTCATGATGCAGACATACTTACGATTGATGTACTTCTTTCTTCACCTTTATTAGATCCTAACACTTCCGAAAAAAATACAGAAGAATACGCCTATTTACAGCAGCTAGCTGAATCAATTTCTCGTTCTGAATTATGTACTTCTATTAAAGCGAGTTCACTTATTTAAATAGAAAAAGAGGGTTATTTATCATAACCCTCTTCTGCTATCTATTTACGTTTGTACTTAATCATAATAATGAATTCTTTTATATACAACTTATATAAGTATCAAGGTGTTTTTCTCATTCTAAACGACATATCTTTACGTCGATATACACTCAGCACAATCCCCATTATAAATGCATGAAACAGAGTTGGTATCAATCCGTAGCTAATAAAAGGTAATGATATAGAAGCACGTGGTAATATTCCGAGGATCATGCCAACGTTACAAATGAAATGGATTACAAAAAGAGTCACTCCACCAACGAGAAGCAATTTACCATAACCATCATTTATTTTATAAGCTATGTTCATTATTCTTACTGCAAAAAGAGACAGAATCAAGACAAGAACTAGCGCAAGCACATATCCATAATAATAAGTCAAACTCGCGAATACAAAATCAGTATGGGCAGCAGGGATAGACTTTATATTTCCATATGTACCAAACCAACCTGCCGAAGACATCGCCTCTTTTAAACGCAAATACCATTGATCATGTTCTGGGTTTAAAAATCCTAAAATTCTAGCTATCCGATATTCTTTTACGGCAGACCAAGAAAGTAAATCCCTAACAATAAAGAAAAAAATTGGTAACATTGTAATGAGCCATGCCGTTTTCTTTCCTAACTTACTCCACCAAAGCATAACGAATACCATCGTGATATAGATGAAAATTGGTAAAAGAATTGATGTAATTAGAAATAGATATAAAGAAAATACGTACAACATGAGAAGATGTATAAACTTTAACCTACTATTATTGAAAAAAGAAGCCCAAGCTAGAAAGAAGAAAGGCACTGCCATTACACAGTCAATTGCAATTGGGCCGATTTGTATTAACGGTTCTCCAATCATTGAAGCGTTTGGAAAACAGTATAGCATTAACAGGACAACTACTCCGATTATATAAAACAACCATCCCATTCTCTCTAATTTCCGATAATCAAGTAACATCATCCCGATAGCTGTTACAACACCGAGAATAACAAATATCACCTTATTCATGAATAAGTCAGCATGTCCAAAAGTTATAACCGGCAAAAATCCTAGCCCCATCGCAGCCACTAATAAAATAATAAGGAACCAATCAACCTTTGGCTTATACAGTTTGTTAAGTTCTTCGCCAAGTTTAATCGGACTTCCCATTTGCTCAACAGCCTTATCTTCAGCAACTTCCTCACTTAACCCTTTTTCTATCCACATATTCTTCGTCTGTTTCAAGTGAAAGTCTAGTTCCGTTGCCACCAAATCCTTCGCTTCTTTCGATTTAATATGGTTCGTAACTTCCTTTAAAAAACGCTCCCCTTTTTTGTTCAATTTTTTCTCACTCCTGTACTAATCCTTTTAATATAAATCGTGCCTTCGTAGCATTCTTCTCTGCCTTTCGTAGCATCTTGTTTCCTTTATCATTTAATTGATAATATTTAGCTCCCGCGTGATCCCAGCTAGATTGGATAAAGCGATTTTGTTCTAGACGATGTAACAAAGTGTATAGAGAACCTTCATCACCTTCGAATTTTTGAATCCCTCTCCCACGCAGTAACTGCATCAATTCATAACCTGTTTTTTCATTCATAAGAAGTTGCAACACTGCTAAAAGGATATCTTCTTCCTTTTCGGACGATTGATTGATTTTTTCGCGCACCCGCTTTCGATGTTGATCAGAAAAACTCAAATATTTAAACGTTGTATTCTCCATTGATTTTCGCAAGCCTTTTAATCGATCTTCCATTTGATTATTCCTCCAATCCTTCCTTCAAAAGTTCCTTTGCTTTTTTCAGCCTTGTTTTTATTGTGTTTTCCTTCACTTCTATTACCGTAGCAATCTCTTTAATTGATAACTCTTCATAATAAAATAGATAAATCACTTCTCGATATTTTATTGGCAAATCCATTACTGCAGAGGCAAGCCTACTATCCTCAGCATTTTGAATAACTGTTTGTTCCACACTTTCTTTTTGACTCTCCATATACGTAAAGTCATCCTCTGTAACGATAACTTTTTTGTTATACCAACTTTTTAAATAGTCCTTACAATGATTAATCGCAATTCTCCATAACCATGTTTTCAAATTCGAATTTCCTTTATATGTATGAAGAGATTTATAGCATTTCACAAATATATCTTGCGTTAAATCCTCCGCAACCTCTTTATTATTCACATATGAATACACAAGCTGTAGGATTTCTTGTCCATACTTGTTCATTATTTCATCGATAAGGTCCTCCTTATCTTCTATTTCAAACGCTTCTATCGTTAATTCATCCACATCATTTCCTCCTTCCCATATATTAGACGACGCATTGTATGGAAAAGTTTTATAAATTCATAAAAAATACGGCTGACAATAACATTTTTTATAAAACACTTCCTCAGCAAATTACATATAATGAACCGAATAGTCGTTACAATACATTCACCTAAAGAGCGTCTTCCTCCCAAGACGCTCTTTCATTTCGCCTTCGTTTTCTATAGTCAAGATTCCCCTCAGCTCTAAATACCGCTAAATGAAAAAGAGAACTCATTTCACCGAGTCCCCCTTCTTCCTAACACTCACTTAAAGAATCTAATATCTCATGGCCATACAAAGAGGGCTTCATAATATCAAAACCGATAAATTCTTCATACTTCTTATCCGAAAAATAAAATACGATATTATGAAATAACACTTTTTGCAAATGAGTATCTTGAGAAAGTCTAAATGAGTATATGTATGTATTATCACTTGACGTTTTCTTTTTATATATTTTACTCTTATTTGTTAATTCTTTTAATTTACTAGCATTGTCTCCAAAAAACTCAATCCCCACTATGCGATCAAATTGATCTATATCTACATTTAGTTTTGGATTTTCTTCCAATTCTTCAGTCGATTCAATCTCAATTTCTGAAGTGAATGGAATTACATACAGATATGCCATCTGAATTTCAGAATCATAAGTAATTAATTTTTTCATGATACACCTCATATCGGTATCTTATTTATTGTATTACACTTATCTCGATAAACTAAATATTAGGTTTTTCAGTTATAAAATACAAGTATAGTATTTAAAATTCTATAAATAACGTACAAAAAACCACCTAAAGGTTCCCCTTCAGGTGGTTTTCTATTTTACGCTAACGCAGCTGCCTGCTCTTGTTGATCTACAGGAATGACAGCATCTGTTAATGCTTTTTCTAATTCAGCTGTGTATTTCATTTGCTCTTCTTTGCTCCAGCCTAGTTTCGTAGCCATGTAGTTGATTACTGCTTCTTTCCACTCGTATACCCAGTGGATGTTGAAGAATACAGCGCCTCTACGGCGTACGAAGAAGTCAACTGGTTTTGCTGTCATTTCGTAATCCATTGCGTATACAAGTGGGATTAGAACGTCAAGCGGCATGTTGTATTCTTTCGCTTCGTCTTTGTGTTTTTTCGCTAAGTCGAACAGTACGTCAACGTTAGAGCCGTAGAATTTCGCGAACTCTTCTGCTTGTGCTTTCGTTAAACCAGATTTCGTACCTTCGTCTGCTTTTTTCGCAACGAATGCTGGGAATCCGTGTGAACCACTTACATGTCCACCAGAGATTGGCATATGTTTCGTATCACTCTTCGGATATGCACTATGACCTTCTTTTTGTAATAAGTTCGTTACGTAGTCTACTACCATTTCAGCCATTTTGCGGTATCCTGTTAATTTACCACCAGCGATTGTAATTAAACCAGATTCAGAAGTCCAAATTTCATCTTTACGAGAAATTTCAGATGCGTTTTTACCTTCTTCGTAAATTAACGGACGCACACCAGCCCAGCTTGATTCAATATCTTTTTCTGTAATTTTCACACTTGGGAACATGTAGTTAATCGCATTAATGATGTATGTGCGATCTTCTGTTGTCATGTGTGGTACAGCTGCATCTTTATCATAGAACGTATCTGTTGTACCTACGTAAGTTTTTCCGTCGCGAGGAATCGCGAACACCATACGTTTATCTGGTGTATCGAAGTAAATTGCTTGACCTAATGGGAAACGTTTTTGGTCAATTACTAAGTGAACACCTTTTGATAACTGAAGTACTTTTCCTTTTTTCGAGTTATCTTTCTCACGAAGTGTATCTACCCAAGGACCAGCTGCGTTTACAATTTTCTTACCGTAAACTTCGTACACTTCTCCGTCTAGTAAATCGATTACACGTACACCGCATACTTTTCCATCTTTATATAAGAAACTGTCTACTTTTGCGTAGTTAACAGCTTTCGCACCATGCTCAATTGCTTCTTTCATTACTTCAATTGTAAGACGCGCATCGTCTGTACGATATTCTACGTAGTAACCGCCGCCTTTTAATCCTTCTTTTTTCACAAGAGGCTCTTTGTTTAATGTTTCTTCACGGTTAAACATCTTTCTGCGCTCGCTTCGTTTTACACCTGCTAAGAAGTCGTATACACGAAGACCAATTGATGTACTAAATGATCCGAACGTACCGCCTGTATGAAATGGAAGTAACATCCACTCTGGTGTTGTTACATGGGGACCGTTCTCATATACGATCGCACGCTCTTTCCCCACCTCTGCTACCATTTTCACTTCAAGTTGTTTTAAATAACGTAGACCACCGTGTACAAGCTTCGTTGAACGACTTGATGTACCTGCTGCAAAGTCCTGCATTTCAAACACAATTGTTGATAACCCGCGTGTTGCTCCATCTAATGCAATACCAGAACCAGTAATACCTCCACCAATTACGATCACATCTAACTCTTGTTTATTTACTCCGTTTAATACGTCTTTACGTTGTTTACTTGAAAATTTCATGGTAATTCCTCCCTTTGATAACGAAAAAAGAGACCACAAACTCCGCTATAGATTTCGCCTCTATAGCGCGTTGTGGTCTCTCCAAATCTCCTACCGAATTATTAACTTGTCACCATTATAACACTGTTTATGATTATTTGAAAGCTTTTGTTGCTTCAATTGCTTTTTTCCATCCAGCATATAGCTCTTCGCTTGTTTCCGCCTCCATCGTTGGTTCAAAACGTTTGTCCATATGCCACTGCGATTTAATTTCATCTTGGTTTTTCCAATACCCAACCGCAAGACCAGCTAAGTATGCTGCACCTAAAGCTGTCGTTTCGTTGATCACTGGACGCTCTACAGGAACGTCTAAAATATCACTTTGGAACTTCATTAAGAAGTTATTTTTAACCGCTCCGCCATCAACGCGTAATGTTTTTAGTTCAATACCTGAATCTGCTTCCATTGCGCATAATACATCTTTCGTTTGGTAAGCTAAAGATTCTAGTGTTGCACGAATGAAATGCTCTTTCGTCGTACCGCGCGTTACACCAAACATAGCGCCGCGTACTTCACTATCCCAGTAAGGTGTTCCTAATCCAACGAATGCTGGTACAACGTATACACCTTCAGTTGATTCAACGCGAGAAGCATACACTTCACTCTCACTTGCATCTTTAAACATGCGCATCCCGTCACGTAACCACTGAATTGCAGAACCTGCTACGAAAATACTTCCTTCTAATGCGTAGTTTACTTTACCATCTATTCCCCATGCAATTGTTGTTAATAGACCATGCTCAGAAGCTACTGCTTTTTCACCAGTGTTCATTAACATGAAGCAACCAGTTCCGTAAGTATTTTTCGCCATACCTTCACCGAAACAAGCTTGTCCAAATAATGCCGCTTGTTGGTCACCAGCTACACCTGCAATCGGTACATTTTGACCGAAGAAGTGATAATCAATTGTTTCTCCATAAACTTCAGATGATGGACGTACTTCTGGAAGCATGCTCTTTGGTACTGTTAACATATCTAGAAGCTCTTCATCCCACTGTAAGTCGTGGATGTTAAACATTAATGTACGTGATGCATTTGAGTAATCCGTTACGTGCGCTTTACCACCAGATAGTTTCCATACAAGCCACGAATCAATTGTTCCGAATAATAGATCGCCGTTTTCTGCTTTCTCTCTTGCACCTTCAACGTTATCTAAAATCCATTTCACTTTCGTACCAGAGAAGTATGCGTCGATTAAAAGACCTGTTTTTTCGCGAACCATTTCGCCATAACCTTTTTCTTTTAACTCATCACAAATTTCAGCTGTTTGGCGAGATTGCCATACGATTGCGTTGTAAATTGGTTTACTAGTTGTTTTATCCCATACAACCGTTGTTTCACGTTGGTTCGTAATACCGATACCAGCGATTTGTTCTGGTTTTACATCTGCTTCGCTTAAGCAAGTTGCGATAACTGCTAAAATAGATCCCCAAATTTCTTGCGCATTATGCTCTACCCAGCCCGGCTTTGGAAAATGTTGTGTAAACTCTTTTTGAGCTGAATGAACAATTTCACCTTTTTTATTGAACAGAATTGCGCGTGAGCTAGTTGTTCCTTGGTCTAATGAAAGAATATATTTTTTCATATCGGTTTCCCCCTTATGCTACTTTTCTACTATTTGTATTGCTTCCACTTTTTTTGCTTGTCATATAAGAGATTGCTAGTACAATCACAGTTGCAATAATCACATAAATAAGTGCTGCGTTTTGTTTTCCTTCAAATACAACTTGATGGAATAATCCTGCAAGTGATCCACCTAAAATCGGACCTACTACTGGAATCCATGCATACTTCCAGTTTGAACCGCCTTTTCCTGCAATCGGAAGGAAGAAGTGCGCGATACGCGGACCTAAATCACGTGCTGGGTTGATTGCATATCCTGTCGTTCCACCTAATGATAAACCAATACTTACAATTAAGAAACCTACGATAAATGGATTTAATCCATCTGCAAATTTATTTGCACCAATTGCTAATATACCAAATACTAAAACGAATGTTCCAATCATTTCACTTAAAAGGTTTGCAAATGTGTTCGGAATTGCTGGACCTGTTGCAAATACACCTAATTTTGTTCCTGCATCTTCTGTTTCTTTCCAGTGTGGTAAGTAATGTAAATATACAAGAACTGCCCCGATAATTGCCCCAATCATTTGTGCTGCGATATAACCTGGTACGTCACTCCATGGGAACGCTCCCTTAAATGCTAATCCTATCGTTAAAGCCGGATTCAAATGTGCCCCACTAATTGATCCAACCGCATACGCTGCAACCGCTACTGCTAAGCCCCATCCCATCGTAATAACAATCCAACCAGAATCTTTCGCAAACGACTTCTTTAAACTTACACCAGCACAAACGCCACCACCAAGTAAGATTAACAACGCAGTCCCTACTAACTCTCCTAAAAATGCTGACATAGTATCCCTCCACAATCAATTTAAACGCTTCCAAATGTGATAGAGGTAAAATGAATGGCCATTCGTTTTTGTCAAAAGAAAAAGACCCACAGCTTTGCACGCTTCTATATAAGTTTATATAGAAACAATGAAATGTGGATCTCTACTTTTCTCCGTCACGTTTATTAACTTGTCTATAATGTTAACCTCTCATGAAAGCGGTGTCAACAGAATTTTTTCACATTTTCGTCACTTTTTTTGGTAATGTTTCCATAGTTCGCGTTTTGATGTCGTAATTGCTGTCGCACCAGCATTTAACGCTTTCTCCACATCATCAACTGTACGAATAAAACCACCCGCCAAAATCGGTACACCAGTACGCTCTTTCACTTCAGCGATAATGTCCGTCATTGCCCCTGGAAGCACCTCTATATAATCTGGCTTCGTCTTTTCTAAAAGATTGCAACTCTTCTCCATTGCACTCGAATCGATTAAAAAGATACGCTGAATTGCCACAACACCTTTTTGCTTCGCCTTCATAATTACGCTCGCCTTTGTCGAAAGTAACCCGTATGGTCTAAATTCCTGGCATAAATACTCCGTCGCATGCCCATCACTCTGCAAACCATGAATTAAATCCACATGTAAAAACACCTTTTTACAATATTGCTTCGCAAGTGATATAACACTCTTCAATTGACCGACATGAATATCTAAAATAACGATATATTCATACGAACTATGTAGTAACTTCTCCAAATCTTTAATTTGCCTCACTGCCGGCAAAATCTTTTGTTCATGAAATTCCATTCTATATGTCCCCTTCTTTATGTCATCCTATCCTTTATAGTACACAATTTAAGTGAAAAGAACAGCTAGTGTCGGGGATTTCTTTCAAAACTTTCTCTTACCTATATATTTTCTTCAACTTATCAGATCCCATACCACCTATAACCATTAATAAGAGCGGTAAAAAATTCATTACATACGGTGCATCCGCTATAATTGTAATACTCGCTCCTGCAAACTTATTTAACATCCACACAACGATTTTTGTAATAAACAAAAATACGCCCATCATAAATAAGCTATCAAAAAACACCTTCCATTTTGGATACGCTAACTGCTTACTATCTTCAATAACTTTCTGTGTCAACTCTTCATCACTCCTTAGCAATTCATCAATCGTAATACCGAACAAATCGCTTAAATGAATAATAATTTCAATGCTCGGATAGTTCTTTCCCGTCTCCCATTTCGAAACAGACTGCCTACTTACATGAATTTTTTCAGCCAAATCACTTTGCGACCAATTTCGTTTCTCTCGTTCTTGTTTTAAGCGTTCACTAAAAATCATACTGTGTTTATCACCTCTCTACG
Organism: Bacillus sp. MN7755; assembly: GCF_054771475.1. Taxonomy (NCBI): domain Bacteria; kingdom Bacillati; phylum Bacillota; class Bacilli; order Caryophanales; family Bacillaceae; genus Bacillus; species Bacillus sp. MN7755. The sequence goes on along the minus strand of NZ_BTRL01000008.1, from coordinate 93,434 downwards.
CCTAGTATGGACAAATACATGATGAAGAGTAAAGCGAGTTGTCGTTGCATAGCCTGTGCAACTTGTGCGTTACAGGTTGTAATTGCGCTATGTATTGTGTCAATTCCATATATTTTTCTTCTATAATAATTTCCCGAACAATAATACAAAGAATTAATACTAATAAAGACTAAATGAGGCATAAAAAATACGTTATCCTTTATTATCATTCTCCACAAAGAATAACGTAAAGTTTCATTTTCAAACCTTTTCATCAAAAAAAAAGAAGCTAACAATACATTGTTAACTTGTCAGCTGAAAGCAAAATAGTATCTTTCCTTATCTTCTAATATCTAGGTTGTGATTGAATATTTGTAAGATGAACATCATACATATCAATGATTTCAAGAAATCTATCAGCTTCACGGAAAACGTGGTCTGCCAATAATGGGTGGATGATACTCTTTATTTTACATTGCTCAATTAAATCACGTGCTGTTTTCTTAAAATCCCGAAGAGATGCAACCGACACACGATTTTGATCTAAAAATTGATCTAAAAGAGGGACTGTTTGGGATTGTGGTTTCATAGATTCTAAGTCAATTGCTTGATACATTAATGCATCAAAATCATTGCTAAAATTCCGTGCTGTATCTACAAGCTTTCTTTCTGATGGATCAAGAAGATGACCAATAAATTTAGCATGGTCTGCCATAATCCTCAAAAAGAAAACATTTTCTTTAATAATAGCATCAGGAAGGGCATCTAATTTTCCTTCATTTAATTCCATTAAACGTTTTCTAAAATAATCAGCTTCCCTACTTGTATGGTCAACTAACAGTGGAAAGTTATTTTGTCCTGGCAATTTACATGTGAGAATCAATCCTAAAATTTTTCGTTTAAATCCCCAAATATTAGTTGCGGCTTGTTGTACTTCTGCATTAAATCTTTTGATTTGCTCAGGATCTGTTTCATTTGTATAGGAATGCGCTATTTGTTCGATATGTTCAAACAATCGATAAAATTGATTCGCCTCTTCGATTAGTTGCGTATCCTCGCATCTAAATCCCAAGCGAAGAAAAAGAGAATGCTCCTTCATGATTCTAGACCAAAAACGAATTTCATTTAATGAACGCTCAACAAACATTACAGATGTAACACCTGTATCAGGATGTAATGTAGTTTCATCTCTATGCATTGTTAATCCCCCCCAGTAAAATACCCCGCTAGTTCCATTCTTATGAGGAAAAAAATATATAAATACCATCAATAAAAGTTCATGATGAATTTCGTATAAAGAAAAAATGCTACCACCTATATGTAAAGTTCTACTAGGTGGTAGCATTTCAAAATTTCTATTAAAGCAATACAGAATCCTTATCACTATCCTGATTACGTTTCTCTCGCTCTTCTTCTAAGCGCTTCATATAAACTTCGCCTTCTTTTTCAATAAACTCATTATCCATCTCTTGCTCTTTTTTTGAAGTATATAAAACCATGTAGCCACTTAATACGATCCCAACGATTACAAGATACACCCACCATGGTAAAGTTTCCACTCAACTTCATTCCTTTCCTTAGACAAGCCTTATTAGTTTCACTGTATGAGGAAAGAAGTGCATTTATGCTTAAAATTTTATTGTGGATTCTTCGCGAAGAACGCTTGTACATACTCCATAAACTCAATTGGTTCCTGGCGAAACGGCGCATGATATCCTTTTTCAATAATATGGAACGTACTATTTGCAAATAGCTGGTGATACAGTTCACCATTTTTCCAGGAAACGCTCTTATCGTGTCGTCCCCATAAAATTAAAGTCGGCACCTTAATTTTATCGGCTTCCATCGCAATGCGGCGCTCTCTCATTTTCGTAAGCTGATCATAATGCTCTTTATCGTCGCGACTATTTTTCACTGCATTTTTATTATAGTCCGTAATCTCTGTTACCGTTTGTAAGTCTGTCGATAGCGGCGGCACTTCATAACTTTCTTTTTGCTGGAAAGACTCAATTCCTGTAGAATCTGCTAAAACGAGATGCGTCACTGCGTCCGGATATAAATACGCTAAATTAAGGGACATCTCTCCGCCCATTGAATGACCGAGCACCGCAAACTGATCGTATCCGAGCTTCTTCATTAACTTATAATATAAATTCACTTGCGCAGGAAACGAATACTGAAAATCAACCGGCTTAGATGAACGCCCAAATCCTAAAATATCAACCGCTATAATCGTGTGATCCTTCACCAGTTCCGGATAAATATCACTAAATCCATCAGATGAACCACCAAACCCATGAAGCATAAGTAAAGGTGGTTTTCCCTCACCAATTTGCTTAAAATAAATTGTCTGTCCGTCAATCTGCGCCATACTCTCTTTCGTATTTATCTTCACCATAACAGTATCTTTCACTTCTCCAACCTTCGCAATCGGCTTATCAACGAAGTTACAAACAATTAACAAAACGAGCACAATACCGCTAATCAAATAAAACTTAAACCGTTTCAACATTCCCGTCTCCTTTCTCAAATTGCTATTTAAAGTTTTTACATTTTTTGGTTATTTTATGATTAATTTTAATTGTAACCATACCAGTTACAATTATACCAAAAAAATATTACTCACTACCATTATTAAAGATTACTTTGTAACTATTATAGTTACATATAAAAAGTAAGTCAATTATTTTATTCAATATACTTATAAAGCGAAAATAAAAAAAGCAAGTAATTTCAGCTATCAGCTAAAACTACTTGCCCTCCTACTTACTATCTCTATTTTTTACTCTTTAATAAATTCCTTCGTACTTCTCACTGTATCAATTGGACGAACTAATTTTTCGATTTCTTCACGTTTTGGCTCTAGGAATGGAGGTAACGATAATTTTTCGCCAAGTGTTTCGTATGGCTCATCTCCCATAAATCCTGGGCCGTCTGTTGCAAATTCAAATAAGATTTGTGGTGCAACTCTTGCGTATAATGACTCGAAGAAGTGACGGTCTACATAGCCAGATGAAGGAAGCCCTACGCTACTGATTCTCTCAATCCATTCTTCTAATACAGCGCGATCTTCTACGCGGAATGCAGCATGGTGCACTGTACCAAAACCTTGTCGTGCTTCTGGAAGAACCGTATTATGTTCTACAATAACAGATGCACCATTTCCACCTTCGTTTACTTCAAATAAATAGAATTCTCCTTCTTGCGCAACCTCTTTAAATAATAGAACTTTTTCTAACACTTCTTTGAAGAAACTAAAGTTTGCAATACGGATGAATACAGGTCCTAAACCAGTAATTGCATATTCTAATGGAACTGGACCGTTTTGCCATGGTGTACCTGATTCGATTCCTTTATCTAATTCATCAGAAATTAATTGATAGTGTTGATCATCGAAATCAACGAAAGAAAGAGTTTTCTTACCAAATTGCTCTTTAATGCCTGTATGTTCTACTTCAAGACGGTCAAAGCGTTTCACCCAATATGCTAACGCTGCATCAGTTGGCACTCGGAATGACGTTTTTGAAATTTCATTTGTACCGTGTACTCCTTTTGGAATACCTGGGAAGTCAAAGAATGTCATATCTGTTCCTGCACTACCTTTATCATCTGCAAAGAATAAATGGTAAGTTTGAATATCATCTTGGTTTACTGTTTTTTTAACTAAACGCATTCCTAAAACGTGAGTGAAAAACTCATAGTTTTTTTCTGCACTACTTGTAATCGCTGTAACGTGGTGAATTCCTTTTAATTGGTTCATTTTATATTCCTCCGATGGTTTTAAATTTTATTTTATCTTTTCTCTTCTATTACTTCTCTTCAATAGGTGCTAAATTCGCTTCAATCTCTGCACGCTGATCTTCTAAGAACGGTGGTAAATCAAGTTTTTCTCCTAAATGTTCCACATCTCCATCAACTGTAAATCCTGGTCCATCTGTCGCAATTTCAAATAGAATTCCGTTTGATTCGCGGAAATATAAGCTTTTAAAATAGAAACGGTCGATGATTCCTGAAGATTGGAAACCTCTTTGTATCACCTGTTCTTCCCAATAAGCAAGCTCTGCATCATTTTTCACACGAATTGCTAAATGGTGAATGCTACCACGGCCCGGTTTTTCAGTAGGACCATCTAAATATTTCACAACGATTTCTCCAAAAGCCTCTCCTTTAATGGACTGAAAAATTGCTTCCTCTTCGCTGCGGCTAACCTCTGTATAACCAAACATCTCTGTAAGTGTACTCGCCATTTTATCAAGTCTACGAACTGTCATTTCCACAGAACCCATTCCTTGAATTTGATGCTTTGCAGGAACTTCTGATTTCTCCCAAGTTTCCCAGTGCTCTACTTTTTCTCCGTTTGAAACGAGTAGTACTAAGCGAAGACCTTCAGCATCCTCAAATTGCAAAGCAGGACGATTTGCATATGTTGTCATTTCACTATGTTTCACACCAAATTCTTCAAATCGTTCTTTCCAGTAATGCAAGCTTTCCTCGGAAGGAACTAGTAATCCAATTCGAGTAATGGCATTCGTACCGCGGTACGTTTTTCCTACTAAAGGAATTTCGAAAAACGATAATTCCGTACCTGGACTTCCTGTTTTATCTCCATAAAATAAGTGATACATTGATGGATCATCTTGGTTTACTGTCATTTTCACACGACGTAAGCCAAGTACATTTTTATAAAAGTGATTATTTTCATTTGCATTTTTCGTAACCATTGAAATGTGATGATGCCCTTTAATTTCATACATTGTTTATTCCTCCGCTTCGTTTTACTAGTCAAGTGACAACTAAAAAAATAACATTTCCCACAACTAATATGGTTTTTAGCGTTTCAATTTATTCTTAATTATGTTTTTGTAAATTTATCGTAGTTTTTACTGCATAAGTTACTTTCGTTTTTAACTCGAAAGCAACTGAGTGTATGTTTTTCATATGACTCAATCGCTTTCGTTACTATCACTTTACACCTCAAGTGATTAAAAAGCAAGTGAAATATCTCAAATTCGAGACATTTTTTTATTGCATAGCATTTTGGACTAGAGAATGGTTTAGTAAATATTAAAAACATTAGTGGCGAAAAGAACAGTCACTCTAGATTAAAGTTGCAACGCCATCAGCAAAACAAAACATCATCAAATCAGGAGCTTTCTCCCCCTATGAAACACCAGATGGGCAACTTAATGGATTGAAAGGATACCTTAATCGTAGATGTTGGTGGTATGAGGTTAAGTAAGATAAGAGCCGTCCTGTTGAGCGGCTTTTTTTATGTTCGTTTCATTATGCTTCATATGCCATGCTATCTGGAAATTCTTCGTTCTTTCTAAGACATCGCACAATCCTAGTACACGCACAATTAAAATAATGTTCTCTCATATTTAAGGAATCCACTGGAGCTTGCTCTATGTCATAAAACATTCGTTCCTTTTTATTATAGTGCATCTTACCTATTTTAGCGGGTGATTCAGAAGGATAGTATTGATAAACAACTATCTCTTCATTCTCAAATTCTTTAGTCATTAATAAACATATTGCCATAAATAAGGCCCCCTTTATTTATATTGAATTTCATGTTTAGAGTTGTCCGAGGAAAATGATTTCCTGATTTCTAGGTTGAAGTTGTGGAAAATGAAGCCACTTTATATGTGAAATAGTAGACAAAACCACCTATTAAAAAGGTGGTTTTGTTTATTGTCATACTTTAAATTTTCGCTAATCCCCACATACTGAATTCATAGTAATATTCCGTTCTCTCAATACATAAGCCGAAATCTAAATCATCACCAACTAATACAAAATCTCCACTGCCAATTAAAAAACCTGATTTGATTGATAAATCCTCTAAATTATCAAATATTTCATCAATATTCAGTTCAACTGCTTCAAGGTCATATTCTGTAAAGAAAAATAATCTCCCTTGGTTAACTGGGAAATTAATGCTATTAATAAGTTCACTTAATAGCTCTATTGAGAGCTTTCTATTTTCTTTATAATTGGTATCACCAATTTTCTTTTTGTCTGAAACTTTTTCTAGCTTACTAAATAATCCTTTACAAAATAAATCATTTGTTTCGGCATCCATAAATGATTCTTCAGAAACAGTAACAAGACTAGATAGTTCATTTATAAGTTCTTTTCTTCGAGCTTTTCTTTTAAGAATCTCCATGCGACTTTTATTTAAATTACTCAAACTTTTTCACACCTTTAATTTTTTATTTTTTTTCCTGTTTTTTATACCCGACAAAATCTTCTGGATAATGTCCGTCAAGCTGATTATATCTTCCTTTATCCATTGGATTCCCTTTTCTATTTGTTGCAATATGAAAATGAGGACCTCTTCCCATTTTATCTTCTTGATGCTCAACAATAAATCTCTTTTGCCCCTTAAAATTAGTATATTCCTCTACCCATCTATTTTCACTTGTTCCATCATACACATGAACAGGTTTTTGATGCGGAGTAGAATTAGGAATTGCGGCATCACGTTTCGCTTTTCGGTATGCACCATTACGAGATAATACTTTATCTTGTCTTTCAAGATGGTTTTTATAATTTTCAGCAGCCCTAATAGATTTAGCAGCTTCAGCTGCCTTAGCGCTTTCAACAGCCTTGGCAGTCATCTTAGCACCTTTAGCAACCTTAGCAAGTTTTCCAACTGGTGTAATACCCAAAACCATCATTCCACCAGCTCCAACTCGATCCAACCATGAAATTTTCTCGCCTGTCGAGGGATCTACGCCATCCCAAACACGTCTGAGATCATATTCACCGGTCAATTCTCCAGTTATGTCACGAGCTAATTTTCCACCATCAAATCCTTTTTCCTCCGAAGAAGGTTTACCGCACATTGCACCTTCTTCCATTGTAACATCTTGATTATCCGCATTGCGAAATTTTTCAGCGATTCGTTTCAAATCTTCTCCTACTTGTATAATTGAATTGATAGATGTAAAAGCTTTTGGTCTCGCATCATTGAACATTTGAACGAATTGTTGATTAGAGGCACCAATCCATTGGAAACACAAATAATCTATTTCATTACATAAATTATTATGTATAGATTCTAATGCGATTCGGGTATTACTTGCACGATTAGCAACTTCTTCTAGCATTTCAGGTGTCACTTTGATTTGAACCATTTCTTTCCTCCCTTTCCCCAATTAAAATTATGAGATAAAAAGAAAAAAATGTAAATACGGAAATTTTAGATTAGTATAACAATGTTTGTGTGAAATAAAATCTGCTTAATTGCACATAGAACCTATGTGCAATTAAGCTAATAAAATAAAAGGGCATCCCCAAACGGAAATGCCCTTTTATTTCAGGTTTAAATTACACCCATCCCTTTTAACATCTCAATTAAACTAGTATAGAAGTATTCACATGCCTCTGCCTCAGAATTAAATGTCTTAAGATTACTCTTTGTTCCTCGCTCACTATAATATACTTCCCATACTCCATCCTGTTCATTGAAACAATACGATTCGTTTGGTAATCGACCCTTTAAACTATATAAGTCCTTTGACACCTCTTCTTGTAATAATTTCTGTTCTAACTCATTTTTTTGCATGTTTAGAACTTACCCTTTGCAATGACTCTTCTTCACTTATTTCCTTTTAACTATTTCATTTTTAATAAAAAAAACAGCCTCACTAAGCGTATTAACACTTAATGAGGCCACTTTATTCACACTATTAATTATGGAACGACGGCTTATAGAACGAACGATTATCAAGAGCAAAGACACGCTCAGTGTATTCACCTGGTTTTGTGCGTCCTAATGCACGGTCCATCATGTTCATTTTTGCATCTAAGTTATCGATGTAATGCAGAATTTCTGCTTCTCTTACTAATGGCGGTTTTGGGCTACCCCATTCTGCTTTTCCGTGGTGAGAAAGAACGATGTGTTGAAGAATTAATACTTCTTCTGCATCGATTTGTAGCTCGTCTGCTGCTTTACCAATTTCGTTCACCATAATAGAAATGTGGCCAAGTAAATTTCCTTCTAACGTGTATGTTGTAGAAATTGGGCCAGATAATTCGATTACTTTACCAAGGTCATGTAAAATAACGCCTGCATATAGTAAATCTTTATCTAACGATGGGTATAAAGCCGCAATAGCTTTCGCTAAATCAAGCATCGATACGACGTGATAAGCTAGTCCAGATACGAACTCGTGATGGTTCTTTGTCGCTGCTGGATAGTCTAAAAATTCGTTTTGATGCTTATTTAATAAATGTCTTGTTAGACGCTGAATGTTCGGGTTTCTCATTTCAAATATGTATTGCGTAATTTTCTCGACCATATCTTCTTTTTTCACTGGTGCTTTTTCTACGAAGTCCGAGATATCTGTTACTTCATTTTCATTCGCAACTCGGATTTGTTTCACACGTAATTGAATACGTCCTTTGTAGTTTAGAATATCTCCAGCTACTTTAACGATCGTTTCCGCTACATATTGTTTCTCAACTTCTGGTGATACGTCCCATAGCTTCGCTTCAATATCTCCACTTGGATCTTGTAGGATTACTGTTAAAAACGGCTTCCCATTGCTTGCTAGACCTTTTGTCGCTGTTTTAATTAACAAGAAAACATCGACTTGTTCACCAACTTCATATTCTGCAATTTTCTTTTTCATTCGAATTCCTCCACCAAATCAGTTACTTTTAGTATAGCACATTACAACTCATTTTCTTTACGCTTATGTGTTAATTTTATAATCTGCTTTTCTGTAAAGAACGATAATAAATGAGCGTGACATGTAAAGAAGATGACTTGTCTATCTTTCGCAATTTCCTTTATTAGTTCAATTGTGCGATTCGTTCTTATCGCATCGAAATGCACGAAACTATCATCAGTAATAAATGGATAATCATGCTCGAATGTTTTCGCTAATGCAAATCGTAACGATAAATATAACTGCTCTGCTGTCGCTTGGCTTAGTTCATGACTGTAAAAACGCATACCGTCGTTACGTTCCACAATAAAAGGTTCCGCCTCTGACGGTGAAAAGATTTTACTATATCGTCCGCCTGTTAAATAGATGAAATACTCTTCTGATTTTTGTAAAATACGAGGAAGATGTACTTCATGATAATATTGCTTCGTTTTTGTTAACACTGTCTTTGCGGTCGCATAAGCAGCCCATTTCTTCACTTGTTCACGCACTTGCGCTTTTTTCATTTCCCATTCGTGCATTAAATCACCGTACGTACTACCTTCTTCTAAATTCGCAATTTCCATACGATGTTTCGCAATGCGCTCTGTCAGTTCTTTCTCTTTCGTAAGACAGTTTTGCGCGGCTGTGATTTCTTGCTTTAATTTTTCATCATAACCGTCAGCTTCATAATGTTCAGCTAATGATAAATTCGTTAAGCGCTGTTCTAAAAGATCAATTTGCGGTAATAAACGCCCTACTTGTTTCTCAGCATCTTCACGTTTTTCTGCCAGTTTACCTGCTTCTAAAAACATCTCTTCATCTGTAGAATCTGCGATATGCCATAATCCATCTCGTTCTACTAATAGTTGTTTCAATTGCTCCTGCATGAACTCATATTCTTCTTGCCATTCAGCTAGCTTCTCTTTTAACTGCTTACAAGTTTGGCGCTTCTCTTTCTCATGTTGCATACGACTTTGTGCTGCGTGCAGCTTACTATACTCCACGCTACCGATAACAGTTTCTAGTTTATGTTCAAATTGTGAAATCATTTCATATAATGAAGATTTCCGCGCGCCTTGCTTCTCTAATTCACGGTATAATTGCTGCATTTTTTCCATACGCTCAAACGCCGGCAATATGTGCGCATACGTATAAAAATCAGGGAACATATAGCGCGTTTTATATGCATCTACTTGTTCGCTGACGCGGAACGTCTCTCTCTCCCATTCCTCATACGATGAAACGACTTTATCATATGCTCGCTCCATCTGCTGCAATTTATAAGACTCTCGTTCAAATAGCTTACGAACCTCTTCGTCTTTTTCTAATTGATAGCGCACAGACATCGCTTCTTCACTTTGTCTCCCGCCAGCACTTTGCTGAAGAGTTAGAAGTTCTTCTTGTAATCCACTTGACGGATCTTTATATAAAACAAGGGCAAGAACAATTCCTACAAAAACAATGACGCTAATAAATAAGAGCGGGCGGTTGTCCATAAATAAGCTCGTGAATAAAATGCCTGTGTTAATAAGAAGTAACAGAAGACAAACCCTTTGCCACTGTTTTTTCTTTTGCATCGCCGCTCCTGCTTTTTCCTCATACTTGCGCTTCATTCGCTCAGCGCCCATACCGATAAACGCCGCATCTTGAAATGATTTTTCTTTCTCAACTAACGTGTTTCGTTCTTCATCCGCTAACATTTGTTGCTTAATCTGTCTTATGTTTTCTTCTTGTTCTTCTAATTGCTCCTGCGCTACTTTAAAGCGATCATCAAGCTGTACTTTTTGTGTTTCTAACTCGCGTGCCTTTTGCACTGTTTGCGTAATCAATTCTTTCGTTGCCAAACTCATATCAAACGAAAGGACTGTTTCTTTTTCAAAAGTAGCACCAATTTGTTGCTCTAGTTCTGCCAGTTCTTCTTTTATATTCGTAATCGTTCCTGTCATATCACGCATTTCTTGGCGTGCATTTTCGTAAGACATATGCTGCATACGAAGTTCTTCCACGTAACTTTCTTTTTGTAAAAACTCTTCATCTATTTGAATCGATTCCATTTCCGATTGCACATTCGTTATTTTTTTATGGAGTGAATCAACTTGTAATTGGAGCGGCTCTATTTTCGCCTTAATCGCTTCATAACGCGCCATTCCGTTTACCGGAAACTGCCCATTCTCTTTTTCTAATATTTTCTCATGCGCACGCTTTTCAATAACGAGCGGCTCAAGCGCTGCTAATATTTCATAATCTTGCTTTCGTTTTTCCGCACTCTCTTTTTCTGCACGAACAGAAACAAGCTTCTCTTCACTTTCTTTTAACTGCTCGACCTGTTTTTCATACGTGCCAATTTTCCCTTGCCATTCTTTCATCTTCTCTTCAAGCTTCTTCATCTCTTGCAGTGACACGTTAATTTCCGGCTTACGACCACTCGGCTTAAAACGCTGATCCATTTCTTTTTCTAACTTTTTATCGAGCTGCAATAATGCATCACTTCCAACTGCACTTGCCGAAAATAAATAATTGCCGATATCCGATTCGCCAAGCTGATGGATGTTTTGAAGACCGTGCATATCAAAAGAAAAGACCGATTCGAATAAACTTTCATTCATTCCGCTTAATATATCGTGTAAAATCTCCTCGCCGCCCGTTTTCCCGTCTTCAAAATAAACGGTTACCTCACCAGCTGCCGTCTTTGGCAATCGTTCAATTTTCAAACGACCATACTTCTCTGTTTGCACAGTCATCGCACCGCCATACTTGCCGCCTTCTTTCGGCTCATAACGGCGCTGTCCTCTCGTCGGAAAACCAAATAAAATACTTTTCATAAATGAGCGAATTGTCGATTTGCCCGCTTCATTTTCACCGTATAACACCGTCAACATTGACAGATCCATTTCCACATTTTCTAATTTTCCGTACCCATAAATATGGAGTTTTTCAATTCTCATTTCTTATCCCTCTCTTGCTGGAATAATTGCTCTAAAATAATATTTTCCGCTTCCTTTTGAATCTCTCTCTTCTCTTCCTCTGTAAAAGATTCAATACTATTACGCGCTACAGGAGATGTCCAAATCGTGCGCAACACGCCGTCCATATTGGTGAAAGCCTCTAACTCTTTTAGCACACTACCGACGAAATGATTTTCCGCTTTCAAACGTTCGATTTCCGCAAAAGAAACCGTCTCATTTTTCCACTTCATTGCATATACGAAATCTTTTCGCTCTTCGCCAGACGCTAAAATATGAAAAATCTCTTCCACACGCTTTTCATCACGCAAATAAGGAGAAAGTGGGCCTTGTCCTGTGAATACGACAGTTAGTAGCGTCCCTTCCTCTTCTCTTCGGCACTCATTCATCGCACTTGATGCTGCCGTCATAAGGTCATCGACAGTTTCAAGCCCATCAATATTTACTTCTATCTCATCCCATACAACATCCGCCGTATGGAAAAATGAGCAATGCGTTCCTTGTTTCGTAAGTTCAATAAGGTACGCACCCTTCTCACCTGTTTCCTTACGATGACGCCCTTGTATGTTCCCCGAATAAATAATATATGGCTCTTCTGATAAAATTTCACGTTTATGTATATGGCCAAGAGCCCAATAATCAAACTGCTTTTCTTTCAGCTCACGAATTTGAAACGGTGCATAGTGATTATGCTCTGCATCTCCTTCCACACTTCCGTGAAGCATGCCAATATGAAAAGGCGCATCACTCATTTTCGTATACTGCGCTGTCATATTATCCGTTACCGCTTGCTGCAAATAACTAAACCCGTAAATAGAAGCTAATAGCTCTCCATTTTTATAAAATGATTTCTCTTCTACATAAGGCTCTGTAAACACATGAACATTTTCCGGAAACTCAATCGCTGCCCAGCTTCCCCCTAAATGATCATGGTTACCGTGAATAATAAAAACAGGGATATCGTACTGCGAAAGTCTCTTCATTTGCTCACGCACAAACACTTGCGCCCTCAAACTTCTCGTCTCCGCATCATACAAATCCCCGGCTAGTAATACGAAATCAACGCGCTCTTGAATCGCTTTATCAATAATACGTTCGAACGATTCAAACGTACTTTGCTTCATTCTCTCCCAAACAGACTGCGGTACATTCATCTCCATCCCTTTAAACGGACTATCCAAATGCAAATCAGCCGCATGTATAAACTTCACTTGTTTCACAAATAACGATCCTTTCTTTTCCGTACTTTACTACAAATAGTAAATCTAGTGTCCATAAAACTTTCACTCTATTTTAACACGCAATGTCATATATTTCTTTGCATATTCTAATGATTTATGCCAAAATAGTTATAAGATTCTGATTTTTATTATTGGAGGGAATTTCATGGGAGTATACGTTCTAACAGTCTTTGAAAAAGATGGTTCTAAAGCATTAGACGAATCATTCGAGGCGGCAACTGAAAAAGAAGCGAAAGCAAAAGGTGAATCTATTTTACAAGAAAAAGGATTGTATGAAAAAACACATCGCTGCACATCTTCTGCAGGTAAGCTCGTTTTATTCCAGCGCTAAAAAAAGAAGCGTCATCCGCTTCTTTTTCACTCTACTATATCTTCATCACACCACGTAAACACCACATCTAGAATGCGATTACCAATACGTACGCGTTTATTCCATTTACCTGTTTGGATCTGATGTTGCAATTCTGCTTTCATCTTTTCCGTCCAGTCGTGAATCGTTTCACTACCGTCGTACGGATATACGCTTGGAAACTCTTTCTGCAGTAGATGCAAGCTCTCTGCATCAAAATGAAAATGGAAGAAGTAGTTTGCTGTAAGCGATGGTTCTTGCAATCGTAAAAAATGATCATCAATTTGCTTTCTATTTCGATAGAAAGTAAAGATATTCACTTTACCACTCGTAATTTGGTCAATTTGAATTTCGTGCTTCTCTATAATCACGTCTTGTCCACCTCGTTGTATACTATCTTTAGTATATATGTCTTTTGCAACAAAGTTAACCATTTTCGCGCGAAATTCATTTCCTTCATTATATTACCTGTACCTCCAAGTACAATCAGAACAAATAAAAACAAAGTTGAAGGGGAGCGATCACATGTATTTCGGAAGCAAAGGTTGGTATGTAAAAGAACTTAAAAAATTAGGTATCCGTACTTATGAAGGTAAAAAACTAGAATCGTATCGTACACATGTGTTATCTAGTTTACTTGAGAGAATGAAGAAGGCTTCGGCTTAATAGATGTAGGAAGCGACTGCGGTTGCTTCCTTTTTATTTAATAAATAAAAAGGAAATCATAATACCTTATTCTACCTCTATCGTTATACCCCCTTGATAGAAACCACCCGTTATCAACTGAATCTCTATTACCAAATACTCTTCCAAATAATCATTCGTATATATTTTAAATTCGCCAAACTTATTAACCCGCCCACTTCCAACAAGCATATCACCACTCGTTATGACAATGATTGAATAAGGCTCTGCACAGCCCGATACATAATTAGCACCATATTTCACAAAACCTATCTTTATTTCCTTATGAATTTTAGTAACTGAATCTATACATTTCTTATTACGCAACTTATCATCTCTCTCTTCAGCCCTCGAAAGCACTCGATTCCTGCTAACCTTTTCTGAAGAGAAAGCAACATTTCCAAGCCAATTAAACCTATCAAATGTAGTAATAGGTAGAAACATCTACGTTAACTCCCCCATTCTTCCAATACGTTCAAGGTTGTGATAAAAGAAAACAGCTTTACTTTTTCATTCAATTTCGCACTGTTAATTTGTATTGAACACATAGAATACTGTTTTTTACCCCAGATGCTATGAAAACACTACACAAAAGGAACCACACTCCATTCAATATAAATCCGCCTTCAAATATGTTAATAATAATTATGTTGCCAATTATTAAGAGAATCCATGAAATAGAATACTGTTTTCCATTTGTGATATATAAAATTTTATCCTTATTACAGGCTATAATTCCCCCACCTTGCCAAACACCAATAGCAAAAGAAAAAAGCGTAACTGCCAGTAACTCTGCTTGTAAATCCCAAGTCATTGGTTGCGGTACCGTACAAGTAATAATTCCTATCATCATTAGAAAAGTTACTATATCTATCCTGCTTATTTTTCTTTGTTTGCTTTGCATCCAAATAAAGAGAATTACTACAGGAATTAAAAACAAAGTTGCCATTTAATTATTCTTCTTCCTTTCCCACATTAAAAACGTCTGTAATTGTACTGTTCTTAAATCTCTCATACTTTCTGTAAGCATAACATGAGAAAGAAATAAAAAAATCGTACAAAAGGGCAAACCTATCATGTACGATTGGGCATATATAATGTTTTAAAAACGAATTAACTTCCTTTCAATAGATACAGCTACCGCTTCTGACCGTGAATTAACACCTAATTTATTGTATATATTTGTTAAATACGCTTTTACCGTTCGCTCAGCTATCCCCATATCGAATGCAATTTCTTTATTCTTATATCCGCGCGCAATAGCTTTCAACACAAACAATTCTTTTTCTGTTAAGTTACTTTCTTCAACCTTATCAGCATATGCTTCTTTCCTTTTATAATTCACTATCTTTTCCATAATATTTGGTTGTAGTAATATTTCACCCCGAATAGCCGCTTCCAATGTTCGAAACAAATTCTCACGATCCGTATCCTTTAGCAAATATCCTTTTGCTCCTAGCTCAATTCCCTTTAACATTAATTCATCTTCGTTATAAGTAGTTAATATAATAATCGGCGTATGATTTTGTTTTTTATTCAAAGCCTCAATTGTTTCTAAACCGCTCATTTTAGGCATATTTAGATCCATTAAAATAAGATCAGGTTTCCTTTTTTCTATGAAAGAAAGGGCTTCTTCTCCATTTGCAGCCTCACCTATAATTTGAAATGAATCACTCGTTTCTATTATTAATTTCAGACCTTCTCTTACAACGAAATGATCATCTACAATTAATACATTATACTTCATGGCTATCTCCTTCATTATTGATAGGTACTTGAATATACACTTTCGTACCCTTTATCTTTTCACTCAATATATGTATTTCTCCATTCATCAACCGAACACGCTCATTTAAGCCAATTAAGCCGTAATGTCCAGGATTCTTACCGATATATCCGGTGTCAAAACCAATTCCATTATCTTCAACTTCAATAGTAAGTTTTTTAATTTTATCAATATATTCAACTTTTAAATTTACCTCTGTTGCCTGCGAATGTTTTGCGATATTCGTTAAACATTCACTAATTACATATAAACAATGTTCCTTTACTAAGCTTGAAATATGCGGGGAGCTTTGAATAGTAAATCTCACATGTATAGACGTAGCCTCAGAAAAACGTTGAACTTCTTCCTCTACTGCTTTATTAAATGAATTGGTAGTATGACGCAAATCATCAATAACCAGCCTCGCATCATGTAACGTTTGTCTCGCTCTTATCATAGTTTGTTTCATAATTTCTTGAGATCGTCCTGCATTCCCTTTTTGCATATGGGCATCTATTGCTTCCAATTGCATAATTAAGCTCGCTACACCTTGCGCTAACGTATCATGTAAATCTCTTGCCATTCGCTGTCTTTCATTAGCTAATGTCAATTCTTCCACTCTCATATATGCAGACTCTAACTCTTGAATGTAACTCTGTATACGATTACGTGCATCAAATTGCTGCTTATTAATATAAGAAAAAGGAATAATAATTGCTAACACTAAAAGAAACATAGAAATAAGAATAGCTAATTTATTCACACCATAATTTATACTAATTGCAGTACAAAATATGGCGTACATAAGAGTAAAAACTGCTATTACTTTAAATATATTGTGATAAACATATAGACTTTGGGCAATTAAAATAGGTGTTAATCCAACAAAAATAGCTATTGAACCATTTGGTACAATAAATGCAGCGAGAAACACAATGAAGAGTTGTACAAAAAAGAAGTACAACAATTGCCTATTCTTTAATGAACTCGCATACCAATGAAAAATAGTATGAATAACAATCACTATTGTAAAGAAGAAACTATCCATCGAGAGAATATTATTACGAAATTCTAAAAGCATTGAAGCTATATATACGAGTGTAATCCATAAAACAATAAACCTTCTTGGAATAAATACCGCTTCCAATACATTTGTATCCAAATCTATATTTGAATTTATTTTTTTCATATTCGACCTCCACCATTATATTATACAAGATACAGCTTACATTTTGATAAAGTGAAACTTTAATCATTGGGGCTTTTGTCCATTCCCATTAGTTATTAACCCTCACCAATTGTACTTTTATGGGCAGCCCGCCTCCCACAAATAGCGGTATAAGTTACTGATTCCGCTTCATCCCCATTACCAAATATAAATATGAAATATTGCATATCGAAATGCATTGATGTTTTTGTAAGCGCTTACTATAATGAGATTATAAAGATTTATTACATACTACTAAAGGAGGCAATCATATGGAAATCGCAATGGCAGTTTTAAAATTTGTAGGTGGAGTAATTCCATTAGTTCAAGAGCTTTTAAAAGCATTCATGTAAGGTTATCATTCAGCAATTTTTTATAAGAATTATCATACAAATGATCTGTATATCAAAAACAAATTGATGCACAGATCATTTGTGTGAGAAAACTTTATACGAGAACTATGTAACCTAGCAGAACAATAATGATACATCTATCTCAAGTTGGAAATAGACGCTCACAAGGGCGTCTTTTTCTTATATTACTATGTATTCAGGAGAAATCGATTTTATCAAATGGATAAACGATGACTTTCTGTTCCCCTTTATTTTTTGCTAATGAAATAACACCCAAAATCAAAAATGCTATAATAAATCCAATCAAACTAAGGGGGAATATTTATCTTGCGCGGAACATGCATTCAATTTCACGAGTTTGGCAATCCCAAAAATGTATTACAAATTGAATATAAAAATATAGAACCATTAAAAGAGAATGAAGTTCTCGTTCGTATGTTAGTTAGACCAATTAATCCATCTGACTTAATTCCCGTTACCGGAGCGTATGCACATAGAATTCCTTTACCTAACATACCTGGTTATGAAGGTGTTGGTATTGTAGAAGATGTGGGAGCTTTTGTTTCTAGAGACCTGATCGGTAAACGTGTTTTACCGTTACGTGGAGAAGGTACTTGGCAAGAATATGTGAAGACGTCAGCTGATTTTGTCGTCCCTATTCCCGATTCCATTGATGATTTCACAGCGGCACAAATGTACATTAATCCTCTTACGGCGTGGGTTACGTGTACAGAAAAGCTAAACTTAAAACAGGGTAGCGTTTTATTAGTGAATGCTTGCGGATCCGCTATTGGTCACCTATTTGCACAGTTATCACAAATTATGAATTTCCGACTCATTGCAGTGACAAGAAATAGTAAACATACAGAGGAATTACTTCAGCTTGGTGCCGATTATGTAATACATACTTCCACTGCCCCGCTTCACGAAACAGTTATGGAATTAACAAACGGGATTGGTGCAGATGCTGCAATTGATTCTATCGGGGGACCAGCTGGAGATGAATTAGCTTTTTCCTTACGTCCAAACGGGCACTTTTTAACGATCGGTCTTCTATCAGGTGTACAAGTAAACTGGGCAGAGATTGTCACGAAAGCAAAAGTGCACGCAAACATATTTCATTTACGACATTGGAATAAAGAAGTGTCACCATATAAATGGCAGGAGACGTTTCGTCACTTAATTCGTCTAGTAGAAAATAAGCAATTACGTTTTATGACGGTACATTCTACGTATGACTTAGCGGATGTGAAAACAGCGGTTGATGTTGTTCAATCTGCTGAGAAAACGAAAGGGAAAGTGTTTTTGACGAGTTATTAACTACAATTGAAGGAGTCTTTTTGATTAGCCATTTAAATAGACTAGATAGTACGTTCAGGAATATCCAATTGTAAGTATCTGGTATAATTCTATTAAAAGGTGAAAGGAGACCCTAATATGTGGTTACTTACGGCAATTGCGCCTGTTTTAATAGCCGGGGGAATTGTAGTATATGTGATTGGAAGGCTGAAGCATAAATATAACAACGGCACATTAGGTAAGAAAAAATCAAAAGAAGCTCAAAACTTATTAGATAGTTTCATACCTATAGGAATGCTTGTTGGCTGTATGATCGGTTTGATTTTCGGTATGTTTTTCCCGGACTTCTCCCTACTTTCAGTTATTTTAGGAGCTGGAATAGGCTATTTATTTGGATTTTTCGCTTATGAATTTTATAGTAAGACAGGAAACAACTTTTCCTAATCCAAAAAGAATACGCGGAACAGTACATAGTTAGTCATATACAATATGTACTGTCCTTTATTTTTGTATCAACGCTATCACCTTACCTTTCACATCCTATACACCTTTTTTATTGATTTCTCTCTCCTCCCTCTTTTGCATATCCGCTTTTTTATTTTCACTGGATCTATATCCAAAGTAAAGTAGCGCACATGTAATAACGGAACCTACAATGTATCCTAAAAAGCACCCTAACCAAAACATAGTGTAACCGCCTCCATTCATAATAAATTTTATGTAATATAACTCTTTACATGCTCCATCGTTTATTTCTATCAACTATACACTCTCTAAAGTTATTCATACCACTAATTTTCTCCGTACCTCAAATAACAATTTTATTATTTGTCATAAAGTTAACACCTTCGTTAAATATATATAATTTCCATATTATTACTTTTATCTTTGAAAATAATATACTACATTTGAAATAAGTAGGCTAGTACATCGGCTCTTCTCCCTCTTAACTTTAAGTTATGAACAAAAGAAAAATAAAAAAATCCCCTCAAAGCATAAACTTCAAGGGGTGAGCCTGTTTTTATTTACTTATATACGTACAGCTGTACCACTTACAGCAACCATTAACATTCCATCACGAACAACTTCGTAATCTACGTCAATACCAACAATAGCGTTTGCACCTTTTTGTTTTGCAAGTTCTTTCATTTCATCCATTGCGATATCACGAGCTTCTTTTAGCTTGCTTTCATAAGAACCAGCACGACCACCGACAACATCACGAACAGAAGCGAATAAATCGCGGACAATATTTGCACCCATAATAGCTTCACCATTTACAATATCAATATACTCAATAATTTCTTTACCTTGAATTCCAGAAGTTGTTGTTACAATCATGACTGACACTCTCCTAATAAGTTGTAGTTTTAATTAGCTTTCTTATGTCTTTATTATGACATGGAAAAAGTAACGAATCTATTGAATTACCTTACAGGAATGTGACAGTTTTGTAAGAATAAAACGCGCATTATGTTTAATTTTAATAAAGCGCTTTAATATTGGGATACATAAAAGATTCTCTATTTTCTTTCCAGTCCTTTTCTACTTCTTTAAAAGTTGGTCGCCCTAATTCTTCATTGTTTTTCTGTTTACGAAACCATTTCTTCACATACTGATCTCCATTTTTATTTTGAACTGTACAAAGGAAGCTATTACTACTATCCTTTAATATTTTTACAATCACGAAAAGACACCTCTTTCCTTTTAAATAACATAATAGAACTTGATCTTTTACTATAAGCCCTTCCTCTCTTATAGTCATACGACTCCTCGGCCGCGCCAAAGTTGTAAGATCAAAAAACGATATTCACTATGTCTACATTTTTCATAACTGATATGTGAAGTAATTATTATTTAAAGAAATCAGAGTTATAAGCATTATACTTATCAAATATTTTATATATTTCTAACTTATCATCTAATTTTGCATCTACTAAAATTAATATATTCCCATCGTAAATATACTCTTCATATTTCTTAGCATGTTCTTCTGGGATTCCTAATCCTATAAATGCTCCTATTAAACTTCCAGCTCCTCCGCCAATACCGGCTCCTCCAATAGCTGCTGCAATAGGTCCCGCTGCTACAATTGGACCCATTCCAGATATGGCAAGTATACCAAGGCCAGTTAATAAACCACCGAGTCCACCCGCTACTCCTCCTGCTACAAGCCCTGTCGCTGAAAAGATATCTGCTTTATGCGCAGTTTCATGATTCACTTTTTCACCCGATTTTTCTTCCAGATGTTCAATTTCCTTTTGATCCTTTGCAATAGCTGAAATGTTATCCGCCGGGTATCCTTTATCTTTTAATTCATTAATAACGAACGCCGCATCATCAATTGTTCTAAAAACACCTACTATTTTTCTATCTACATTCATAACTATTAACCTCCTAAAGTTTTATATAATGTATCTTTATCTTTCTTCATTTCTGTATACACTAATCTTCTTATTAACATAACCATTTACGAAAAAAGCAAATAGTAAAAGCATTACAAGCGAACTACTTAACAAGTAAATTAAATCAAATGTAATATCAATCATCATTTCATTCATGTATACCAGACTCCTTTTTATTTAAAGTAAAAGTATATTTTTATAGACTAGAAATCTTACAATTCATCTTCATTCAATCTCTTTGTAGTATATGTATACCCTTCGTAACCCTTTCTAAACGTAAAAAACTATAATTATATTTTTTTATTTATATGTTTAACATTTTTTAAAACGGGTATGTTTATATTGTTATGCTTACTATATGGAAAGGAATATTTCGATGAATGCAATCCAATCTACTACTATTCTTTATAATGAAACACCTACAATAACTCAGATTCATCATTTTTATGCTTTAATGACAACATTTCAAACGAATTTGTTTATAAGTAAACATGGAACACTGACATCAATTAAAAATTTAAGCACTCTAGTATCCTTTTTCCTTACTGTAAAAAAGAGAGAGCTTGTATTATTTATCTTTGAAGGAATAGATGCAAAAAAAGCTTTAAGTACACTCTTTCCTTCTTAACAGTTTTGTTATCCCCTATTCCCTCGATCTTTACTTTTCATATATGGTTATTTCAAAATGATTTCCTCTATTCAAAACGAGACCCCCTAATACAATAGGGGGATTTCTAGTTTGGCCTTAGGAAAACTGATATAATATATATTACGTTTTTCATTCTTTACAATAGAAAGCTTTTACTAATCTTGAAGGTAGGAATTTTTAATGAACTCGAAAGCAAAATTTAGTATTCGCTACAAAATTATGGCTGGTTATTTAGTTATCATTTTGTTCTTACTTATTTCTTTCATTATGTTAAACAATGAGATTTCCAATTTACAAAAATCTCGTAATTTTATTATTGATCACGATTTTAAAGTTCTTAATTTAACGAACCAAGTGGAGAAAGAATTGCTAACAATTGAAAATAAAGCGAAAGGATTTATCACTTCTAATAACGCGACCTATCTGCAATCTCTTAACTCTGCCGAAAGAGATTATGAAAAACATTACCATGATCTTTTTTCTTTATTAGAAGATAATCCATCTCAGCAAGAAAAATTAAAACAAATTAACGAAAACATTACTAGTTGGATGAATAAAGAAATTCACCCGTTAATTGCAAATCATAATAGTAATAACATAAAAGAAATCGACACTACCGAAATCCAATCATTGCAATCACAGCTAACTGACTTCCGCAGCACTGAGGAGCAATTAACGAAAAAAAGAGCTACACAATTAGATACTGAAAATAATAAATTAGAGATTTGGTTATACAGTTTATTGTTCTTACTTTCTTGTATTTCCATTATCGTTTCACTTTATATTTCTAATTCCATTACAAAAACGATTAAAAATGTAATTCAAGCTATTAAATCTATTTCTTCTAAAGAAAAAATTACGGAAAGAATTCATGTAAACACGCGGGATGAAATAAAAGATCTTGCTCATACAACGAACCATCTACTAGACGAAATATCTAAAAGAGAGTGGTTACAAACCGAGCTTGCAGAATTAATTTTAATGTATCAAGGTGTATCTTCTATTGAGATGTTAGGTAAAAAAATTCTTAGTGGAGTTATACAAAAAACACAAACTTCTTGCGGTGCATTCTATGTACGTGAAGAAATTGAAGACACTGTCTACTATGTGAAGAAAGCTTCTTTCGCCGATCGAGGTGCTGATATTGGAAAACAATCCATTAAAATGGGTGAAGGTTTCATTGGACAGTCTGCCTTAGAAAAGAAAAGTTTTATTCTTCGAGACATACCCGAAGAGTTTCGTTATGTCACTAGCGGCGTATTAGAAATACGCCCTAAAAATCTACTAGTCATCCCTATCTTATTTGAGGATGAAGTGATCGCAGTAATGGAGTTAGTAAGTGTAACTGAGATTTCAGACTTACATCAAGATTTAATTCAACAAACCGTTGATAATCTAGGTTTAACAATCCATAGCATTATGGGACGTATGCGAATTCAAACTCTTTTACATGAATCACAAGCAATGACAGAAGAGTTGCAAGTTCAATCAGAAGAATTACAAACGCAAGCCGAAGAACTACAAATGCAAGCCGAAGAATTACGAACAACGAATGAACAATTAGAGTCTAGAACTGAAGAAGCTGAACAAAAGACAGCTGACTTACAAATTACTAAATCAGAATTAGAAGAAAAAGCAAGCGAGTTGTTACGTAGCTCAAAATACAAATCAGAGTTCTTAGCAAATATGTCACATGAATTACGCACACCATTAAATAGTATTTTACTATTATCTGAAATGTTAAGAGAAAATCATGATAATCATTTATCCGATGATGAAATTGAATTAGCAACCGTCATTCATTCATCAGGGAAAGATTTACTTACTTTAATTAATGACATACTAGATTTATCTAAAGTAGAAGCCGGAAAACTAGACGTCATTTTTGAAGCAACGAACATAAGTGACATGGCAGCAAGTATGCATCAAAACTTTTTACATATAGCTGCACAAAAAAATGTTGAATTTACTGTTGAAGACAGTGATACCATTCCTGATCTGTTTTATACAGATGCAAAACGGATTGAGCAAATTATTAAAAACTTATTATCCAATGCATTTAAATTCACAGAAAAAGGATCCGTCTCTTTACATTTCGATTCGATAGAAACAACCAATTTGAGTCATGATATGCAGTCTGTAAGTAAAGATTGGATTACAATTTCAGTAAAAGATACTGGTATTGGTATCGCTAAAGAACAGCATCAACTTATTTTCGAAGCCTTTCAACAGGCAGATGGCGCAACGATTCGGAAGTATGGTGGTACAGGCTTAGGTTTATCCATTTGTAAAGAGTTTGCTAGATTATTAGGTGGTTGGATTACGTTAGAGAGTCATGTAGGAGAAGGCAGTACTTTCACAGTATATATTCCTAACCTTCCAAATGGATTACATGATATACAGTTATCCAATTTAGAAGTCGCAGCAACGATAGATGAAGTTATTCCTGCTGAAGTTCTCGAGGAAACTATCGTTACTCTAGAAACAAATAACGTCTTCCAAGAGAAAACCATTTTAATTGTCGATGATGATCATCGAAATATATTTGCATTACAAAATGCATTAGAAAAACAACATGCCAACATTATTACTGCACAAAACGGCATAGAGTGTTTAGAAGTACTAAAAGGCAATACAAATATCGACCTTATTTTAATGGATATTATGATGCCGAATATGGACGGTTATGAAACGATGGAAAATATCCGAATGAATTTAGAGTTACATGAAATACCTATTATTGCATTAACTGCTAAAGCAATGCCAAATGATAAGGAAAAATGTTTATCTGCTGGCGCTTCAGATTATATAAGTAAACCATTAAATTTACAGCAACTCTATTCGGTAATGAGTGTATGGTTAATAAAATAAGTGAGGTTTAGTTTCAGTGGAAAATAAGTATTATAATTTTGATCCATCAGTAGATACGGATAAGCGTACGAACTTAGAAATTGAATTACTATTAGAAGCGGTATTTAAACTATCAGGATTTGATTTCCGCCAATATGCTCGTACTTCTATTTATAGAAGAATTTGCAATAGAATGCAGCTCTCTAATATCCCTACCATTTCAAAATTAATTGAAAAAGTAATTCATGAGGAAGGGTTTTTAGAACAGTTATTAAATGATTTCTCCATTAATGTAACTGAGATGTTCCGTAACCCTACCTTTTTTAAGGCGCTAAGAGAGCATGTTATTCCTGAATTAAAAAAGCATCCTGAAATTAGAATTTGGCATGCTGGATGCGCAACTGGTGAAGAAGTATTATCAATGTCCATCTTACTTCACGAAGAAGGATTAAGTGAAAAAGCTGTTATTTACGCAACAGATATGAATACTAATGTGTTAGAAAAAGCCAAACAAGGTATACTTCCATTAAATAAAATGCAAACTTATACGAAAAATTATTTACAAGCCGGGGGTACACAAGCATTTTCTAACTATTATTCAACGGATAGTCGTTTTGCTTATTTTAATCCTTCACTGTTACAAAACATTATTTTTGCACAGCATAATTTAGTAACCGATCAATCTTTTAACGAATTTCATATTATACTTTGCCGTAACGTTTTAATTTACTTTACAGGTAAACTTCAAAACCAAGTACAGCAACTATTTTATGAAAGTTTAGGTCACAATGGATTCCTATGTTTAGGAAATAAAGAAACTCTTCGTTTCTCGGATATAATGCCGCATTATACCCAATTTAATCCACACGAACAAATCTATCAAAAAATACAATAAAAGCGTATGAAATCCTCTGTTTGGATTTCATACGCTTTTTATTTCGCATTCGTTTGTATCATAATTAGACACATATCATCTGATTGTGCTTTCTTCTGTTCTTCCTTATAAAACCCTTCTATCTCTCCTTCTAAATCGCCCCATTTTCTTTCTGTAAAAGTACGTAACTTTTCTTCAGACTCAAATTCATCATTTGAAATTGCTTCAAGTACACCATCTGTAAACAATAATATTTGAGCGTTCTTCTCAAAAGGTATAACTGTCTTTTCAACTTTTATTTCATCAAAAAATCCTACCGCACAACTCCCGCGATCTAGTTCAACTACATTTGTTTCATCAACTAAAACGTATCCAGAAGGATGTCCTGCATTTACATATTCAATTGTTCTATTTTCTGTATTAACTACTAAGTATATCGCTGTAAAATAATATGGAATATTGTCATTCTCATTATGTAAAAGAGTCATATATTTATTTAAGTCTTTAATGACGAGTTCTGGATCAATTAAACATTTAATCGTTTCACGTAATACGGACGAAATGAACATACAAACTAATGAAGCAGATACACCATGTCCCATCACATCTAATAATATAATACCGTAGCGATTTTCATCGATTTTATACCAGTAATACATATCTCCAGCTAGTTTGAATGAAGGTAAGTAACTTGCTTCAATTTTTATATGATCTTCCCTTAATGGACTACTTAATAAGTTTCTTTGTACTTGCGTAGCTAAATCTAGTTCATTCCGAAGATTTTCTTCTTGTTCTTTATGCCAATTTAATTCCGATTTCAAGCGTAACGCTACACGCATACGTGCTAATAGTTCAACTTTATTTATAGGTTTCGTAATATAATCCATTGCTCCCATATCAAGCGCTTCAGCTAATTTATTCGCATCTTCTAAAGCTGTTACAAAAATAATAGGTATATCTTTAAACTTCTCCTCTTTTTGTAATCGCCTACAAACTTCAAGTCCATCAATTTCAGGCATCATGATATCTAATAGGATTAAATCTATTTCATTATGCCTGGAAGAATCTTTTCCAAAATGGATGTATTCGAAAAGCTCTTGTGCAGAATTAAGCGATACAAGATCCTGATATCCGGCTTGTTTTAAAATTTTTTCAATTACAAAGATGTTAACCGGATTATCATCGACAATTAAAATGGACACAAGTTATTTCCCCTTTTCTGATTTAAAATGTAAATCTATTATCATTTTCTATTTTTCTAGTATTACATACTCAGTTATAAAATGAAAATTTCCTACTCAAACATATTTACACAGCAAAAGAACAAACCCCCAGAAATGAGAGTTTGTTCTTTCACTCTATAAATTTCCACTTTTAATTTAACACCATTGCTTTGTCATTTAAAAGACGATCTAATTCTTCCATATGATTTGTTTCATCTGCAATCATATCTTCTAACTTTACAACTAACTCTGTCATATTTAATTCCGCTGCTTGTTCTTTTCGCTTTTCATAACGCTTAATTGTTTCATATTCTGATTGTCTAGCTTCTTCTAACATTTCTCTAACATCTTCTACTTGTTTCACTGGTAAAGGGGTCGTAGTAGGTGTACCACCTAGCGTCTTAATTTTCTCCGCTAAATATAGGGCATGTCCTTGTTCATCACTAATTTCAGATTCAAAGAAAGGTTTTAATACTTGTCTATATATACCAGAAACCGTAGCTGCATTATGGTTATACATAATAATTGCTGAGTATTCTCCTGCTAAATCTTCATTCAATCCCTCGATTAGTTCTTTCACATCGTGTGACATTTAATATCTCCTCCTATACTTAATAAGTACCCCTTTTCTCATGTTTTAAACATCATTATTTAAAATTTTTATGTATCTAAAAACGCTGCTTGCTTCAATTTACTTATCGCTTGTCTTTTAATACGAGAAACGTGCATTTGTGAAATACCTAACCGTTCCCCTGTATCTTTTTGATTTAAATTTTCTCCAAATATATAATGAATAACACTCTTTTCTGTCTCATTTAATACGTTAAAAATATCCTCTAAAACGAGACGCCTTTCTGTCTGTTCATATCCTTGCTCTACTTCACCTACAGATTCAATTCTCGCTACCGAACTTCCATCAGATGAATTTTCAACTACATCATCTAAGGAAGATACTCGATAATTATTTTTAGCATCCATAATCTCTAGCACTTCCTCTTCGGATAGTCCTAAATGATCCGCAATCTCTATAATCTTCGGTGAACGCTGCAAATGATCTGTTAACTCCTCTATCGCAAGTTTAATTTTCCCGCCCAAATCTTTAATTCGCCTTGGAACGTGAATGCCCCAAGTTTTATCACGTAAATACTTCTTTATTTCGCCTACTATAGTAGGTATTGCAAACGGCTCAAAAGCATTCCCTATCGAATAATCATACCTTCTTATTGCGCCTAAGAGCCCTAACATTCCTACTTGTATAATATCCTCATGCATAGGCCCGCCTTTGGAATAACGATATGCAATGGAATATACAAGATTTTTATAATGATTAACTAACCTTTCCTGTGCTTCATCACATTGGTTTTGTTGAAATTCTGCAATTAGCTTAATAACGTCTTCTTTAGTAAGATTCGTAGGTTGAGATTGGATTTCCATCATTCTCCACCTGCTCTCTTTGTATATATTTTGTCATTAAAACTGTCATGCCCTCATCATGCATAATTTGTATATCATCCATTAATGTATTGATTAAATATAAACCTAAACCATTTTCCGGCAAATGTTCTACTGGTTTACTAATATCATACGGACCAACTTTATTTTTTAAGGTGCTAAAATCAAAGCTAATCCCATTATCCGCAACCATAATTTCTAATCGATCTTCATATAAACCAAAAATAATTGTAATTTCTCCAACGTCTTCTTTGTATGCATGTTGTACAATGTTTGTACATGCTTCACTAATAGCAATTTTCATATCTTCTATATCGTCGTAAGCAAAGCCCATTCGATTCGCAACACCAGCCATTGTTAAACGAATAATAGCCACATATTCTGCTTTTGCAGGAATTTTCATTTCTATCTTTTCAAATTTCTCCATCATCCCTAGTCACCTTCTTTCTACTTTTTCAGCATCGGAATTCAAATTTAATATTTCTGTTAACCCTGTAATATCAAATAATCTTTTTAGTCTTTTAGATACACCGATAAACTCTAGTTTTCCATCATTTTTCTTAACTGCTTTTAATAGAGCTATAAAAACGCCTAAACCAGTACTATCCATATAATCTACGTTATGAAAATCTACTACAATATGAACCTCTTTCTCGCTTGCAATAGGCATAATCTTATTTTTCAAATCTGATGCCGTATACGCATCAATTTCACCAGTAAGTTGTACAGTATAACCTAAATCATTTTGCAAAATATTTATTGCCAAATTCATCATTTCCGCCCCCTTATCTCAAACTACTACTATCTTAATTACCCATAAAAATTAGTTTTAAACATATTTTTTTATTTTCATTATAAATAAATTTTCTACACCTTTCTCGGCTTAACACTTAAAAAATATTATCAAATGTTTAAACCTTATAAATTTGTGTATATATAATGTATAAACATTATTTTTAGGGGGGATCTATCTATGGAAGAGCACAGCTTTAAAAAGGGAGATTTCGTTCAATTTTCTTATCGACACGATCATGCTACAAAATTAGTTGGTTCCATTATTAACATACTAACGAATACAATTGTAGTTGATATAGGCAATAACGAGGACTTATCTCATATAGAACCGAGGCAGGTCGTAAGAATAAATAATTGTAAAAAAGTAACGATGGTTTAATACATAATAGAAAGTGTAATTTCAATGAGTGGGGGGTTCTTCATCCCCCACTCATTCCTATGCAGATTACATAAAAAAGCATCCAAATTATTTTAATTGGATGCTTTTTTATGTATATTTATCAGTTTATTAACCTTATAGCTATATATAATAAACTTAAGATTACTATTCATTATCATACTTACGCTTTCCGTAGCATTCTAGAGAAGAATGTAGCGATTAAAATAAAGACGATTGCACCTAATAACGCTGGAAGAATAAAAATGCCTCCCCATTCAGGACCCCAGTGACCAAATAATGCACTACCAACCCAAGATCCAATTAAACCAGCAATTACATTACCAACTATACCTAAAGGAAAGTCTTTTCCTGTAATCATTCCAGCTAACGCACCAATAAGTCCACCTACAATACACGTAATAATAAGTCCCACAATTAAACCTCCTATATTGTTTTTATATTTGATTTATCAAGCTTTGGTATGTAACCAAAGCTTGATAAACATGTATTATTCTTTATTATCCAATCCATCACTTATCTTTTGTTTCACTTTTCCGACTTTTTCTTTTATAGTTCCTTTCGTCTTCTCCCACTTCCCTTCATTTTTCAACTCTCTATCTTCTGTAACTTCACCAATTCCTTCTTTTACTTGTCCCTTTTTCTTTTCAACCTTACCAGTAATTTGTTCTTTTAGCCCGCTCTCACTCATATTTCCAATCTCCTTTTCGTAATAGATTTATAGATTTAAAGGATACAAATTTAAATAGAATACGTGCATCTTCTTTCTTGTAACCATTCACCGACTCTTTCTAAATCTTTAACGAATAACAAGATTTTCCCTTCATCCAGCTTTTCTTCATAAAAGTTAGCTTCTTCCTCATTAAGCCCTAACTCTTGCATCTTATTTCTTAACTGATCTCCCGTTTTTTGAAAGACGTTAATAATACTTGTCCCAAGTCCTTCCTCTTTTATTCCAATTGTATTCACGTCTGCATTGTCTGCGATTCTATCTGTCCTTTCTTTCTCATGTGTTAATACGTAAATATCTTCTTGGTCTATTCCTTTCTTCACTAGATCATTCGCCGCATTCATGACCTCTTTCTCCGTAATAAATTCATATACAAAAGGTTTACTATACTTCGTTTCCATCTTTAACTTCCTCCTCTAAAATGAATTATTTGTTATATTATATGTAGTACACCTATTTTCCCAATGTTAAACATAAAATATGAAAAAAGTTATTTAGATTTTTTTAATAGAGAATGAACAGCGTAATTTTCCACTTTAAAACACCTCACCCCCCTTACAATAACTACCTAATTTAACAGAAAATTGTTATAATTAAACGTAAGGAGGGATACTATGAAAAAAATCATATCTATATGCGCTCTAACCGCTCTATCTTTCACTTTAATTGGTTGTACAAGCACCTCAGCTACAGATAAAGCTTCACAAGTTAAGCAAGAACATACACAAAATACCTTTCAATTAAACTCCGCAAATATTACAGACATTGAAATACTCAAAACAACAAATCATACTACTTCCAAATCTCAAACAAGTAATGAAGAAATGGTAAAATCTATCGTTTCAGCAGTTCAAAATGGAACACCTAAAACAATCACTTTAGATCAAAAAAAGAGAGAATCTGCACATTCTACTATTACTGTTACATATAAAGATGACTCAAAAGAACAATTTCTTGTGTGGGCTGATAATAAGGAGCAAGTTACGATTGCTAAAGATGAGAAGAAGGATAAAATTGAAGGTGTGATAGTGAACATTAAAGATGCGAAAATGATGGAGGATTTCTTTTAAAATTCTAGTTAACGTAAAAAAGTGAAACTTTAATCAGCCCCGGGCTTTTACGTGCAGCAGGGCACCCACCTAACTTCTTTGCTTCTGCTGAATTTTGAGGTGGGGGTCTTACTGCACGTTAATGCGGGATAAATAAATCTATTTTGAAAAGGACCTGCTCCATTCATTCGTAAAAGCATAAAGTAAATGGAATCCGTTAAAACACATGAGTGAATCCTTGGTTTTCCCCTCCTATTAAAAGGAGGAACTGTTATGGGCTTTGGTGGTAGTTGTGGCGGCTGTGGCTTCGCTGGAGGATTTGCTTTATTAGTTGTATTGTTTATTTTATTAATCATCGTTGGAGCTGCTTGCTTCTGCTAAAAAACTATCGAAAAGACACTCATGTGAGTGTCTTTTCTTTATATGTAAAAAAAGCTCGCCTATTTCCGTAGGCGGGCTTTATCTTTATTACACAATATGAAAGTATACTCTCTTTTTCTCTGAAATTTTATGTAATTATACATATTCATAAAAATAGAAGAAGTAAAATCCCAAAATAGCTATATAGAGATAAGATTGTTATTACAACATATTTTCCACTTTCAACTTAGTTATCATTAGAATGTTTTTCTACAAAATCAAGGATTCTGGCATTAACTTCGTTAGAGAATTCACCATTGATTGCGTGAGATGCATTTTTCCAGTTCACTATATCGATATCTTTAACATATCTTTTCCCAGTTTCAACTGCTTTTACCGAATTATGCATTGTACTTTTTTCAGCCATTAATGCAAGCACTGGAATATTGATATTTTTCAAGTCTTCTTTACTAAATAAATCAGGCGCTGGCGTTTTCAGTTTATAGTTACGCATACCCGACTCGATTAACTTAGCGATAGACTCATCTTTATTTATTTCTGCTCCCCCAGAAACATAGCTTAACATCTTTTCTCTTATAAACTTAGGTACAATAGGAACGGAAGCTGGAATAGATGCTAGAATCATCTTTATGGATATTTGCGCAAATACAAAGACTGGATCCAATAAACTAGCCGTAGCAATATGCTCAGGGTTATATCTAGCCAAGTTCATTGTTGTCCAACCTCCAATGGAGACACCCACGATATGCACTTTTTCTAAACCTAATCCTTCAATTACTTCATTTAACCATTCTGCTTGTTGTTTTTGGTTTTCAATCACCTTTGTTTGCACACTCATTCCAGGTTCACCGAGTAAATCTATCGTATAAACAGGCCTTTTCTCCCTTAGCCCTTCTAAATTGGGTACCCACATTGGAGTAGATGCACCACGTCCAGGGAGTAAAAGTATTGGTTCCTTATGTTTGTTTTCTTCTTTAGTAAAGTAATAAGCACGAATTGTGCCATATTTCGTTTTTATATCTTTCGTTTCGTTAGGTTTTGGAAGAAGTGCCATTGATTCATCGTAAACAATTTGAAAATCTTCCTTCCCTTTTTCGGATATAAAGTGACCAATCTTATTATCAGCTCTCTTCATTTGAATTCCCCCTTTCTACAAATATATGGACGAAATTTATCTATATACTTGGTAGTAATCCATTGAAAATTTATCTTCTTTAAGGAAAAACTCTTATTCAGAAAAAAGAACATTGTACGTTTAGATACAATTTGGCAACAAACTAACTGTTTTCTTATACATTAATAGACAACTACTGTAAGAGTTATAGTTCCCTTTTTGCATTTATCTTTTAATCAGATGAATGCTTTTTTTAGTACATAATAAAAAATATAAAAAAATAACTAGAAAAACTGTCACAAAATCCGTTTTTCTGGTTTCTCTATAATACAGGTATCAAATTGAAAGTGAGGTTTAAACTAACATGTTAACGATAGAAAATGAAGAAAGTCATGCTTGTGAGATGACCTTTGAAGATTTATTTAAGCAGTACTATGCTTATGCTGTGAAACAGATTATATGGATTGTTAAAGATCAATCTATCGCTGAAGAGTTAGCACAAGAAGTATTTTTACAATTATATCGTAGTGATTGGAAAGGAATTGAAAACATCCCTGGATGGTTGATTAAATCTTCTACTTATGTTGCTTATAACCATTTCCGATCTGAAAAAAGGCAGCAAGCGAAGATTGATAAAGAAATACAATACCACGAAGTACAAAATGTATCATCATTAGACGATGATTGGATAAGAAAAGAAGAAATTACAAAGGTCCAAACGATACTAAATAAAATGAATGATCGAGAACGAACCCTTTTACTAATGAAATTCTCTGGTTTTCAATATAAAGAAATTGCAGAAATACTTCAAATTGAAATATCTTCTATTGGAACATTATTGGTCCGAGCCAAAATGAAATTTCGCAAGATTTATAAACAAATAGAGGAGGCATAACAAATGAAATGTTATGATATCGGATTTATTCAAACATATATTGATGGCGAACTTTCTCATGATATAAGAAAGGAATTCACAAAGCACCTAGATACATGTGAAGCATGCCAAGATTTATTAGTAGAAATGAGTAAATTAAATCAATGGGAAAACGTAATGCTAGATGAAGAATGTGCAAATTCACCACAAGAAATCAAAATTGATATAGAACAAGCATGGAAAACATTTGAAAGTCGCTCCAAGTTAGGCAATGTTTCTAATATAAATCACAAAAAACAACAGAAGAAAGGAATCTTTACAAACATGAGTAAAAAATCAAAACGTTTCATGTATACAGCAGTAGCTGCAGCAGCACTTTTCACAACAGCAATGATTCCACAAGTACAAGTAGCAGCTACAAATGTTGCCTCGTATTTTTCTAATGCAGTTATAAACGATAAGGTTGTAAATGAGGGGGGTACAGATGAAAATGGTAACAAAATAGATGGAATGAAGAATGGTAAATATATTCCTATTGATGAAAAAATTACAGATCAAGGTATTACTGTACATTTCAAAGAATTATATATCGCAGATTCACGTATATCAGTTCATTATAGAATGGAAAAAGCTGACGGAAGTTTAGTACCATTTGAATTTGATACATCGGGATTAGAACTTGGGAATGATGGTAAGGTTAATGGACAACAAGAAGAAAACCCTGAGCTTAAAAAAGGAGGGGTAATATCTTTTATCCAAGATTCAGATGATCTTCTTCCTTTTGAACTTATGGCAGCAGGTAAAAAATTAGATCATGTAGGCATTCGTGAGAAAGACAAACCAGAAGGTTTCGTTACATTTGTTGAAGGTCCTGAAGGAAAAGACTCTTTCAAACAACCTCTTACGCTAGATATAAATATAAATAAAATTGGAAAAGTAGCTGGATCTTGGAAAGCTCAAATTCCAATTGATACTTCACATTTGAAAAATAATACGAA
Source organism: Bacillus sp. MN7755 (assembly GCF_054771475.1). Taxonomy (NCBI): domain Bacteria; kingdom Bacillati; phylum Bacillota; class Bacilli; order Caryophanales; family Bacillaceae; genus Bacillus; species Bacillus sp. MN7755. The sequence goes on along the minus strand of NZ_BTRL01000008.1, from coordinate 59,140 downwards.
TTAACATGAAAAAAAGAATAGAACAGTATGTATCTAATTCTCAGTTTATATGTTTTCTTGTTTTCGTTACATTTATTTTTTATATAGTTTTTACTCTATCTTTTATTTGTGATTTAAGACCATTATAAGAAAAAGCTCCCTAAAAAAGTAGAGAAATAAATAACCGGTTTCTTAACGTATAAGAAATCGGTTATTTTGTATTTAAAATGCGTTTAAATGTAAAATTTTCTTTTTTTGTAAAAAAGAAAAGACACCCTAAGGTGCCTTCCTCCGACTTGAACCATCTTAATTTTAATAATATGTATTGGACTCCCATCCAACTATTATTTTACCATGTTAAGTTGTTTTTGTTTATTGAGAAATACAATAATTTATTTATGCCGGCCGTCTGTATGAGGTCCTTTTGTAGTCCATGCAGCGATTAATAAAAGAACAATTGCAGTGATGACACCCAAAAGCCCTTGCTTAAGCCACATAGATAATGCGGCATTCCCTCTAGCTCTTTTTCGATTTCTTCAGGATTCATTTAATCTACGAGTTTATAATTACTGTTAGCATCATAGGTAGAATAGCGGGATAAAAGTAGAAATAGCATAATTAAAAAAGGAGTGAAACTTCACTCCTCTTTTTTACTTGTTGATTTTAACATGCATTAGATCACTACTAGAATTTTGCTTCTCTAAGCTTATCTCTATTTTAAGATTGTTTTTATTTATTTCAAAATTACCTGTGCGTGTATTAGAAGCCACTATATTATCAATCTCTTTACTCAAATCTAAGTTTGGATTTATCATAGTGATCCACTTTTTCCCTAACTCTAGTAACGCCTTATTACCTTGGCCTCTCTCAATTACAAAATTAACAGTAAAGTTATTTTCATCATCACCCCTAACAGTGAAATTCCCATAAAATTCTGGAATCCCCTCTAATACTGGAGAGAATAAAACGACCTCTGAACCTGGACCACCTATCGCTGCATACTTTAATTCCGCATTATATTTTGTATTGATTTGAGTAACAAAATTTTGTGCTTCCTTAGATACAGATCTTTTCAGTACAGATGAGCTCTCCATCCAACCTTCATAATAATAAATATCATCATCTGCTAAATCTTGCGGTATAACAGTAGGCTTTAACTCAGGCTCTTTTTCTGATTTATTAATTGCATTGTATAAGAATAGTGCATACTGCTCACGAGTCACGAGACTTTGCGGTTCAAACTTATTATCACCCGTGCCCGTCGTGATTTTATTTTCTTGTAATGCGCTGATAGCATTTGTTGCCCAGTAATTTTTATCTACATCTTTGAAAGTGGTAGTAGATGTTGCTTGGAAGTTAAATGCCTTTGTTAATACAACAGCTAATTGTTCACGTGTTAAAACATTATCTGGACCAAATTTCCCATTACCAAATCCGTTCATAATACCAGCTTTATTAAGAGCTAGAATTTCTTTTTCAAACATATGCCCTTCTATATCTGTGAAAGGTTTTTGTGTAGTAAGTTCATCTGCTGGCTTCAAGTAAGCATATATTAGTCTAGCTACTTGTCCTCGTGTAATGTTATCACCAAAACCAAACATTCCGTTTCCATAACCAGCTACAATATTTTTCTCTTTTAAATCCATAATTGCTTTATAAGACCAGTGATTTTCAGGAACATCTTTAAATTCTACTGTATTTTCTGCTTGCACATTTGTTAGAGGAGTTAGTGTTGTTGATGCAATAACTGTCCCTGCTAAAATTAATTGTTTAAAATTCATAATTGAATCCCCTTATTCTTAAAATAATATGTTGAAAAGAATACCGTGCATACCCTTTTATATTAACATATAAAGATGTTATATGTAGGTTAATTATGGAATATTTAAAGAAGATTATTCCAGTTGATAATGATTACACAACTACATTAAAATCATAATAACTTGCTTCCAATGCGCATTCTTTTCCTTTATCCATTTTAAAAAGATACCATTTACAAATGCAAAAAAAAGCCCCTCAAAGCATCAGCTTTAAGGGGCCCCATCCTATCATCTTCTCTCTTCATACAATCGATTTGCTTTATACGAACAAACTAAATACATAACAATTGCAGCAGGGATAAACAAACATGCAAAGCCTCTCATCAATGCAAATGGTGTTTCAAATAAGAATGACCATAGAAATGATACACCTTGCTTATCCCATAATCCTGGCGTAAAATATAGTTCTTTCGGATTTGCTAGTGCTCCTAAATTAATCGTGTCATTAAACATAAATAGGATTAATATCGGAATAGAGCATATAGCTAATTCTAAAAATGTTTTAGATAGACGTTTATACTTCCCTGCTCGTGACATTTGATCTGAAAAAATGTCATCTTCACTTTCCTCATTTACCTTTTTAAAATAGTACGTACCTGACCACCAATTACCAGCTATATGCTCCCAGCCACTATCTTCAAATAATGTGCAGTAATTAATAAAATCACTTTTTCTACTAAATACTCTATGGTCTATTTTAATCGTCGCATCTTCCCGTTCTGTATATCTAAATGTATAACCAAATGTATTACTTTCTAGTTGATAGCCTTTCCAAGCCATCTCTTCTAGCCATTTTTCCTCTTTCTCAAAGTCTAAAAAGAATTTCAATTTCCACATCATCGTTTCCCCCTAACTATACGTGTAATAAACTTTTTGTAATCTCAATAATGTGCTGCATCCTCATAAAGTCTAAATACAACACTTCTTTCCCACGTTCCGTAATGACATACACTTTTCTTCGTTTATCCTCACTTTTCACCGATTCTATTAACCCTTGTTTTAATAAATTTTCAACCGCACCATACAATGTACCCGCCGCGATTTTCACTTGATGATTACTCAGTTCCTCTACCTTTTGCATAATTAAATATCCATGTGCTGGCTCTAATAAAGCCAAAAGTACGTAATACGTTGTTTCCGTTAATGGTAAATTTTTATCTCTATTCATAAAGACCTCCAATGTAACGATAAATGTATAGCCAAACTATATAGTTCAACTGTATAGTTTGATTTTATACAGTTAGACTGTATATGTCAAATGCAGAAATAACTTTATAATCCATAAGAAAAACGCTACCTTTTTAAAAGATAGCGTTTTTCTTATTATCCTTGCTTATTCTTCGCCTTTGAATGCAGACCCTTTCTTATTCACATAAAACTTAAACCCTTAAAGAACCACGAAAACCTCTGGCAGCATAGTAAGAATCTGCTCCATTGTGGTACACAAAAACATGTCCGAAGCGATAATCACAGAAAAGTGCACCACCGAGCTCTCTAATATCTGAAGGTGTTTGTACCCAACTTGATGATTTTATATCAAAATCCCCAAGTTGTTGCAACTCTCGATATTGCTCTTCAGTCAATAGTTCAATACCCATAGCATTTGCTACATCAATAACCGTATTTTCTGGTTGATGTTTTTTTCTTGATTCTAGCGCTTCACGATCATAACAAAGGCTTCTGCGGCCTTTAGGACTCTCCTTTGAACAATCACAGAAAGTATACTCATCCTTCTCTTTATCATGAGCAATAACATCTGGCTCACCACCAGTTACTTCCATTTCATTAAGTGACCACAATTTTTCAGGATTAGCGTCCAACTTCGCTTTAACTTTAGCCCATTCAAGTTCTTCATGGCGGTTCATATTCTTCTCAAAACGAGCTTTTAATACTTTTAATAATTCTTCTCGTTGTTCTACCGATAACTCATTTTTATTCTTTGTCATATTAGTCCTCCGTATTATGTGTCCTTATAATCATTTAAGTATATGTTTTATAACAAATCTTCTCAATCATTGTTTTGCATGCAGTTTACAATAAATTATATAATTTTTAAAATCTCTTTTTCAACAATAAAAAAAGCATCTGAAACAGATGCTTTCTCTCATTCTCAATACGTAAACGTAATCGTCACTAAAGAATATCCTTCTTTCGCATTATACGGCTCAGCTTTATAAGAAACACGGTTCGCTCCTTGCGGATAACCGATTTCTCCAATTACTTTTTTCACATCTTGCAACGCGCCATCCATTGATTGTTTATAAAGGATTTCAATCTTTGGTGACTTTGCATTATAACGTTGCTGCATTTTATTTTTGAATTCATTATAGTTGTTTGCAATATATTCATTTCCTAAATAATTTAACTTTGTATCTTTTAATATTTGTTGGTATGCAGTGGTTTTCGTACCACCTGCCGCAATTTTATTTGTTAATGTACTATAATAATTTGTTGTAGCTTGCGGATAGTCCCCACGGTTCCACTCATGATTTCTTGCGATTTGCTCATCCGATAAATTGAAATATGAATACGTTACACGGCCTTGTTCATCTGGCACCGGATCATCAAATGTTGTATCAAGGTGATACCATTTATTTTCGATTTTCACTAAATTCCAAGCATGAGGTTGTCCATCGCCAGTTCCCGTTACGAAATGATTCTCAATGCCAGCTTCTTTTAATAATTGATAGGTTAATAGTGCGTAACCTTGGCAAACCGCAGAACGATTTACGAGTGCTTCATATGCTGTGTAAGCTTTATAAGACGTATCGTAAGAAATATGTTTTACGACATAATCATGAATCGCTTTCACTTTTTGGTGATCATCCATTCCAACTTGTGTAATAGAAGAAACGATTGCCTTTGCTTGCTTCATTACATATTCCGTTTGTTCTTTCGTTTCACGATATGTAATCTTTAACGTAAACGTATAATTTCCAGGTGATCCAGAAATTCCATATGAAACATTCGATCTATTATAATTTGTATACTCATTTTTACTTGCCACTTCTTTATAGGCGTTAAAAAGCGTATCCATCACTTCTTGCATATTGCTATTTTTCGTTTTATATGGAAGTGTAATATTTGTTTCATATGTATTAATACGCTTTTGCACTTCATCTTTAAATGCTGCTAATAATGCTGCATCTCCTGTATCTTTCACCGCAACCGCAGGCTTTTTATATTGCAAAGCATTATATAAAAACTGTGCATACTGTTCACGCGTTACCGTTTTTGCAGGTTCAAATTTCCCGTCGCCTGTACCAGATGCAATCCCGTTTGACTGCACCGCACTAATCGCACCTTCTGCCCAAAAACCATTCGGAACATCATTAAATGTATGCTTTTGCTTAGCTGAAACTTGAAAAGCATTTTTAATAATTTGCGCCATTTCTGCACGGCTAACAGAATCTTTCGGTCTAAACCCTCCGTTTCCATCCCCGTTAAAAATTCCTAATTTCGTTAACGTTAAAACCTCTTCTGGAAACAATGTGGATCCTGCGCGAATATCTCGATACGGATTGTTTAAAGTAGATCCATCTTTTAATACATAACGAGCACCTTCATTACTGAACGCACCACCTTGCTTATTCGGTAACAGAGCACGATAAATTAAAGCTGCAACTTGCTCTCTCGTCGCAACATCACCGAAACCAAACTTCCCATTTCCATAACCGGAAATAATATTTTTACTCGATAAATCTTTAATTGCCGGATACGACCAATGCGACGTAGGCACATCAGAAAAAACACCTGCCTCAGCAGCTCTCACGTCACTGCCATTTGTATATAGTAAAGCACCACCTATAAGTGATAATGATGTAATTGATTTTAGTAGTTTTGTGTACATAATTCCTTCTCCCAATATCGTTTCTATTTATATTATTTTTTGTCGAAAAATCTAAAAGAATATGACAAAACATATTATACAATTAAAACTTTTTGAAGGATACATTAAGTTTTGAAATATGCAAAAACTCATATTGTTATAGGGTTTCATAGTGATATTATGTTGTTTTACTTGCGAATATATAAATAAAATGGAAATGTAACATACAAACAGCCCAAGTTCCTCATTGAAACTTGGGCTGTTTCTTATACTTTTCGTTCTAATGCAAAAACATAAGAGCTTGTAAGTACTCCCCTAAACTTGGTCATACTCCCACTATTACTTTAACAAAAATTTTCACTAGAATCTTATATATTATTTAACTGACTCTACTTGTTTTTCTAATTCTATTCCAAGGAATTTAGCAAGCTCAAGCATACCAAATTGATTAGCTACAGACTCTGCATCAGAATTATAGTTTGTGTTTGTATTAATATCATACGTATAAATTGTTCCATCCGAGCTGCGAATAAATTCAATACCAGCAACAGTGATTTCATTTTTCTTCAAAAATTCTTTGTATTGTTCAATAATTGGCTCATGGAAGTCCGATATAATTTCAAATTTTGTTGACGATTCTTTCTTACTCTCTTCTCCTACTGGGCAAAAAGCATCGTGAATCGAGCATGCATCTGCTGGACAAAGCTCAAATCCTTCTGATGTATCTACTTTAACTGCATATACAAACTGACCGCCTACAAACTCACAACGCGTAATATATGGTTCTGGCGCTTCAATATACTGCTGGATTAAAGTAATTCCATCGATAGGTTCTTCAAACGCCGGACTATCCAAATACTGTTCTAAAGCATCGATGGAATGAAATAGTTGAACACCAAGGCCTTTCCCTGCACGGTTATGCTTTGTAATGAACGGTACCCCCCCTAACTCCCTTGCTGCTTTTACTATATTAGCGCGGCCAACAGCACCAATTGTTTTCGGCACTTGTATCCCAAAATTTCTTAATGCTGCATATTGATTCAATTTACTTACTTCAAGGCGTAATGCACGAGATCCATTAAATACTGTTCGCCCGTATCCCTCTAACCAAGCAAGAACCCCCTCAGTCAATTCAGGTGCATAACGATGTCCTCTCGTATGTGAAGAAGCACTCATGCGGCTATAAAAAACACCTTGAGGAGGTTCTTGTTCTAACGATATTGTTCCTTTATCTAAATGCCATTCCTCATACGGTAACTCCAGTTCTTCCAACCTTTTCACTAAATGATCCGTCCATTCCTTATTCTCATGTAATATATAAATTTTACTCATTTGTAATCAATTCCTTTCTTCTTGCTTCAACTAATGGCATCACTTTTTCAGAAAATCGTTTCATCTCTTCAAGCTGTGGTGAAAATTGTAAAAGTAATAATGTAACACCTACTTTTTCAAAAGCGAGTATCCTTTCTGCAATTTGTTCTGGTGTTCCGATTAGATTAGGGCGTAACCCGCGATTAGATACGGAATAATCATTCAATTTCACTTGCTGTTCTAAATGCGATTTACTAATAAAATCTTGGTAACCCGCATAACCTAACGCACCTTCTTTCACATCCGTTATGCGTCTCCATTCCTCTAATGCCTCTTCTTCTGTATCACGACAAATGACGTAAGCCGCAAGCCCGAATGACTGCAATGGCTCCTCTGTGACTTTCTTTCTACGATTCTTCATATCTTCTATTTTCACAGATACTTCTTCCACTGTTCCACCATGCATGACATATGCATCCGCGTGTTTTACGATTACCTCTTTTCCTCGCTTACTCTCACCACCTGCATAGATCTTAATCCCTTGTTTCTGCACAGGTTTTGGACTTAAATGTGTATTATGAATCTCATAAAAATTCCCCTTATAAGAAAACTCTTCTTCTTTCCAAAGCCCTTTCAAAACTGTTACAAATTCCTCTGTACGATCATATCTTTCGTCGTGTGCGGTAAATACCCCGCCATACTGCCTAGCTTCTTCTTCCCACCATGCTGAAACTACATTCAATGTAAAACGGCCATTACTTAATTGATCAATATTCGCTGCCATTTTTGCTGTAACTGCTGGATTGTGGAAACCAGGTCTTACAGCTGTCATGATCTCTAATCTATCCGTCACTGCTGCAAGTGCTGCCGCAGTTGTCCATGCTTCTAAACTTGGTGCTGAAACACCTTTTATATCATTTAAATTTAATTCCGCAATAAGTGTTGTTGAAAAACCTAATTGTTCTGCCGCTTGCGCTGTTTGTTTTGCATACTCAAACGTAGGCGGCATAGATTCATCATCTACATTTCGAAGCCATCCCCCAAAAATCGGCAACCAAAAACCATACTCCACTACCTATTCCCCCTTTACCTTTTAGCCATAAAAAAGGCTACTCTTATCGAAATAAGAGTAGCCTTCTTGACTAAGTGAACCGCTCTTATCTTTCAGGTGTTTTTTCACCTGCAGGATTTGGCACCTTTCGTCTAAAACGAGGTTGCCGAAGTTTCATAGGGCCCGTCCCTCCACTTCTCAACATAAGAATTGTTTGTTTTTGTGATTTTTTTATTATAATCATCAGAATAATAAAAATCAATCATTTAATACTTATTTTTCCGATAAACATTAAATGATATATAAGAAATCATATTTTTATAGCGGTTCATGAGGGTATTATCTTGTTTTACTTACGAATATATGAAGGGGTATGTTGTATCATGTCGAAAACATCATGTATAACCAAGTTGCTTTGCTTCTATTATAAAAATACAGCAAAATAAATACGAACCAAAAGAGGTGTTAGTAATATGAAAAATAAAAGATGTGATAATTGCGGTTCTACTACATTTAAAGAAGGAAGAGTTGGATCTGCTTATCATGCATATGTTTGTGAAGATGATTCTAGTAGGTTCTTTTCAGGAGGGAAACGTTCTAAGCTATTAACCACATTCTGTTTAGAATGCGGTGAGGTAAAATCATTCAGAGTTGAAAAACCAGATACATTCAAAGAATAAAATGTATTCGAGAAGATGTTGTTACTAACATGAAAATAGCATTATTTATATTTAAGCTAATAGAAAAAGAATATTATCTAAAAATGATCCAGATGAACTTATTGAAATACAAAATAAAAAAACACTCATAATTTCGCAAAAGCTATTTACAAAGCACATAGGAGAACTCCCTATAGTTTTTAAGCTTAAAACTATATTATTAAAATTAAGATGGTTTAAGTCGCAGAAAGGTACCTTTAGGTGTCTTTTTTTATGGAGAATCAGTTTAAAAACTAAAAATAAAAGAACCTCAATAAATGAGGTTCAAAAAATCTACTATTTTAAATTACCTTCGTAAAAAGCAACTCCATTTTGAACATGTTTTAAATACCATGTAATCGTCCCGCCACAAACATTTTCATTAAAACTATTAGCATATACTCCATTTGAGTAATACAGAGTTCTTTTGAATTTACCATTAGAATATTCATAAGGAATTGAGCATGTTGCTTGTTTCGGAGAGCTCACAGCTTTTTGCGTATCAGCTGAAGCCGCTCCAATTCCTCCTGTTAATGCAATACCAGTTGCCAATAGCCCTACTACTAATTTCTTGAACATAATAAATCCCCCTTTAATAGTTTTTATAACTTACAACTTAAATGTATCACTTTTGTAATTTATGTAAATATCTTGAATATGTAGAAATATTTATTTAATTTTTGGTAATATTAGGATTTTATTTTATCAAATGAAAAATAGAGGGATTTAGAGAAGTATGTAACAATGCATAATAAATCAATCAGATATTATGATATACTCACAAAGAACTGATACAAAATTTCTTTAGATTGGAAAACTAAAGTCTTATCTACCTAAAAGGAAGGCGCCTAATGGCGTCTTTTCTTTATTTTCAAAAGGACCTGCTCAATTCATTCTTAAAAACATAAGGTAAAGTGAACCCATTAAAATCCATGGAATGAACCCTAGTTTTACCCTTTTATCTAAAGGAGGCACTATTGTTATGGGATATGGTGGTAGTTGCGGCGAAGGCTGCGGTTTCGCTGGAGGATTTGCTTTATTAGTTGTATTATTTATTCTATTAATCATTATTGGATGCAGTTGTTTCTGCTAAAAAACTATTAGAAAAGGTACCTATATATAGGTACCTTTTCTTTATGTGCCTTATTCATTATCTAGTTCCAAACTTTTATCACGATTGGATTCGGTTTTTTCATTTTTCGCATTCATCATACCTCAAATATGAATCGATTTCAGACATGAGCTTTTAACTAAAAGAATTTGGGACCATTTTTTCCCACAAAGGAAATACCTTTTTGAAAACCTCTATTATAGAAGGATCAAATTGTGTACCAGATCCTTCTATAATACGTCTATAAGCTTCTTCAGGAGATAGAGCCGAACGATATGCTCTTGAAGAAGTCATTGCATCGAATGCATCTGCTATTGCAACAATTCTTGCGCATAGTGGTATTTGATTTCCTTTTAATTTTTGAGGATAGCCCTTTCCATCCCATCTTTCATGATGAGAAAGAATTATGTCTTCACTACCTTTTATTAAAGATATATTTTTAAAAACTTCTAGTCCTAATTGTGGGTGTGTCTTAATAATATTATATTCTTCTTCTGTAAGAGAAGATGCTTTCTTTAAAACTTCATCCGGAATACCTATTTTCCCTATATCATGTAATAAACAAATAAAATGAAATTGTTTTAAAGAATTATCATCATATTCATTTGTTTCTTTAGCAAGAATAGTAGCATAATTGGCTACACGTTCACTATGTCCTTTAGTATATTGATCCTTTAATTCCATTATCCTCATTATCGATACAGCTGTTTCTTTCATTTGTTTTTCATAGGATGCTTTAATTTTTTGTACTAAAAATTTTAATGAAAGAAATACAAAAAATGACGTAACAAAAATTGTTAGAAACAATAATATTAATGATATTGGATAGTTAATTTCAAAATAATAAATAGCAATTAAAAATCTACATATCATACAGATAGATACCGATAGAAGATAATGAATACTTAAAAATAAAGGTGCAGAAATTACTAAGAAGCACTCTAAATAAGGGATATGTAAAGAAGCACCTGGATTACGTATAAACATAAGATCGTATGCCAAAAGATAACTAATACTAACGCCAAGAAAAATATATTTTGTAAACATTTGTTTATTCATTTTTTGTAAATACTTACTATATAAAAAAAATGAAATGAAAATAAATAAAAATACGAGTTCAAATAAAAGCTTCTGTAGTGTAAAATCCTTTCCAAGAATAAAATGTTGATAAATATTATCAAACAAAAGAGTACTACAGGGAATAAATAGAAACATGTTTATCGGTTCTTTCGTTTCAATATTTTTAATCCCTTTAATCATTTTACACACCGCCAAACTTTTTTAATAAAAAATAAGTTCATATAGATATTATTAATAATATCCAAGAATAGATAATAGTGCAAAAAATACCCTTTCTCATAACCTATAAATCCATGATAGGAATGTATAAAAAGATGAATAGGGTTATAGAAAATGAAAAAGGCGAATTCCTTTTGAAAGTAGGAATTCGCCTTTTTCTTGCTACCGATAACGAATTTTATGTAAATAAAACATATGCAGAAACTTCTTTCACCAATTCTTTTAGCAGCTCAAACAAAAACTCCATAGGTATATCACCCTTACAATATACAGTTAATTCTATTTTTTCATATTAGTACAATCTCACCAATAAAAAAAAGGCTCCATTGCTGGAGCACTCAAAAATAAAATAAAATACAATAAGTAAATGAATTAAAACAAATAACAGACAATTTAACTATATAGATTAAATATAAATAAATCTATATATATGCAACATTACATATTAAAACCTATTTATTGATGCTATAATAGGCTTACTCGATGATTGTTATATTTTTTCATGGTTTTTAAGCAATATAATACCTTCTTAACACCAAGTGTACAAGTAAGAGAAGACATCTTAATCGATGTCTTCTTTTCTTATACAATAACAACACAATAAAATTAAGTTGATTCAAGCTGCAGGATGGCACCTTGATATGATAGTAAAGAATACATCATCACGGTGTCAGCAAGCAAAAGTGTATTCTGCATTTCTGAAAACAGTAGATGGCAGATTGTGACCTGCTGAATCTGCTAAGAAAGAATATACAAGAACATCCTTAACATCATCTTTATTTCCACTAATAATAACATCAAGAAAATCTTCTATTTGGAATTCTGGAGTAAACAACACAATCTTAGTTGTTCTGTTTGGTTCTAAAGAAACAAAAGTACGAGAGATTTCAACTAATTCATTTTGAGTTGGGAAAAAAGTGTTTGGACTTCTCTTAACAGTTACCGTTACATTACTAGTATGACAGCGTGAATCATTGTTTAACATAATGTTGAGAGCAGTTGGAATAATCCCATTTTCAGAAACTGGAACTCGAAACACTCCAGTAGATTTATGAGCCATATAATCACATCCTTTCAAAATAAAATATATTTACAATATATTAGATGCAAGAAACGTTCATTTTGATAGGGACAAATTATATGATTAATATATCTATAATAACCCTCGATATTACTAAGACAATGATTTACAAGATTAACAAATATCGTGAGACCCAATCGAATGTATATTAAAAGTAAAAAGAATAAGGTGTCTAAAAGATTCCCTATTTTGAGCCAATAATGAGACATTATGTTAATCTTATATGTATAGTTGCACAAAATTGAGAAACTTAAGGAGACAGATTAATTTTATGAGAAAATCATTCATATTACTTACTTTCATTCTAGTATTAGTCAGTTTTACGGCTGCTTGCACACAAGATAAAAAAGATAGTGCCGTTGAAAATGGTCCAATAGAAGAACCAACCGCAAAAAATGAAAATGAAGAATTAATAAATCTTGAAGAAAAAGAAGATATGAGCCGCTTGGAACAAGGTATTTTATTAGTTGGTGAGAGTGTTAAGGGAGGCTATTACTTGACCGCCGTTCAAAATGCATATTTAAATGCTAGTAACGATTCCGTCGTTGTTAATGTCTCTGTAAAAAATGTACGAGGTCAAACGATTGGACTATCAGAATTAAAATATAACTTAAAAGATGAAAAAGCCGGAAAGGCCTATGAAGGAAAGGTGCTTGATCAAAACCCTTCTGATATACAAGTTAAACCAAATGAAACGGTAGAATTAAAAATAGCTTTTGAAGTACTAAGTACCGCAGATGAATATATGTTTTATATTGAAAGCTCTTTAGATCCTCTAGGAGCACACTGGAAAATCGATAAGCTGCAATCACAAAAAAACTAAGTCTAACATACAATTTGATTGAAGAAATCTCTCAAATAAGCAAAAAGTACCGAAAGAAGTCTTCTACATATCAACTATATAAAAGTCCCTCTGACTTAAGACAGAGGGACTTTCTCATTCCTATTTCAAACTACCCGCAATCTCCGTAAAGATAACTCCAAGCGCATGTGCACCTGCATCTGGATAGCCTAAGCTTCTTTCACCAACTGTACCTGCGCGGCCCATGCGAGCTACGATTTCTTTCGTATACTCTGCTCCTTTTTCAAAGGTGATTTTCACTATGTTTAAAATATCTGAAAACATAAATTTATTTACTTTTCACGAAAATAAAATTGTATTGTTTAGAATTTTAATGTTAATCAATTTGAAACTTTATGAGTTAATTAAATGTGATATTTAAAGAAGGAATTTGTGATGAAGTACTCACATGATGGAATTAATGTTAAAAAACAAAAAAACTCTAACTAATTCGTCATGGCGATTTAGTTAGAGTTTTTTTGTTTGAAGTATTCACGAGTATCTACCCTTATCTTTTCAGGTAAAACAATATCAAGTTCTTTATCTAACCATGCAAGAGTCTTTTTACGAAGAAACTCGCGCATGTGTTCTTCCGCTTCAAGCATTACTAAGTTAATTGTACAAGAAGAATTGCTAGGGTCACAAGAATGACAAGCGTCGTCTCGATATAGTAGACCATTCTGTACAATATTTTTACATTGAAAAATAGGTTTTGGACCTTCGACGGCTTCTATTACATCCCAAAAAGAGATATCTTCTGGAGACTTAGCTAACCTATATCCTCCCTTTACACCTGGGACAGAATTCACAATATCAGCTTTAGATAATTTACCGAAAACTTTTGAAAGAAATGTTTCAGAAAGTCCTTGAAACTCTGCCAAATCTTTTATTCCGACACTTTCCTTGGAAGGAGTATTAATTAAATAAACTAGGCAATGCAAGGCATATTCAACCCCAACACTATATTGCATATACAAATCACCTGCTTTTTATTTTAAGGGTTATCAAATTGTATCTTAGGACCATTTAGAATTTTAGTCAAATAAAAAAAGGCTCTTTTAGAATAGTATGTATTTCATTTGACAAAAATAATTTCAGAGTTTATATTAAAGACCGAGTTAATCGACGATTAATTCGGTCGACGATTAAAACGTAAAAACTTTTAAAAAGGGGAAATACAAATGAACAAAACACTTATCATAAACGCACATCCGAAAGTGGATGATCAATCATCAGTCAGCATTAAGGTTCTTAACCACTTTTTAGTATCTTATAAAGAATTAATTCCTAATAATGAAACGATTGAACAGATTAATTTATACGATGATGTAGTACCAATGATAGATAAAACTGTTTTAAGCGCATGGGAAAAGCAAGGAAATGGACAAAAGTTAACTGATGAAGAACAAAAAGTAACAGAGCGTATGTCCGAAATTTTACAACAATTTAAAAGTGCAAATACGTATGTTATCGTATTACCTTTGCACAACTTTAATATTCCCTCAAAGTTAAAAGATTACATGGACAATATCATGATTGCACGTGAAACATTTAAATATACTGAAACTGGATCAGTGGGATTACTTAAAGATGGAAGAAGAATGCTTGTTATACAAGCAAGTGGAGGAATCTATACAAATGATGATTGGTATACAGAAGTGGAATACTCTCATAAATATCTAAAAGCAATGTTTAATTTTCTTGGTATTGAAGATTATCAAATCGTTCGTGCACAAGGAACAGCAGTACTAGATCCAAATGAAGTATTACAAAATGCATATAAAGAAGTGGAAGAAGCAGCTTCTAGATTGGCTAACAAATAATTTTTTCACTGGAAGAATGATGGTTATAATTAAAGATCCCCCCCACCATAAGGCAGAGGGGATCTTCTAATTCCTATTTCAAACTACCCGCAATTTCCGTAAAGATAACTCCAAGTGCATGTGCACCTGCATCTGGATAGCCTAAGCTTCTTTCACCAACTGTACCGGCGCGGCCCATGCGAGCTACGATTTCTTTCGTATACTCTGCTCCTTTGACCGCTGCTTCTGCACCTTTTTCAAAGGCAGTTTTTATGTCTTCTTCGTTTGAAGCGCTATTTAACCAAGAGTCTACACATGGAGCAAGTGCGTCAACAAGTGTTTTATCACCAACTACTGCTCCTCTTCCGAATGATCTTTCACCGATAGATTGTATACCTTGCAGTGCTGCTTGTAACATTTCAGCGAACTCTTTCACTGTTAATTCACGTTTTTCACCGGCTGCTTTACTAGCTGCGCGGAATGCACCGCCCCAAATTGGACCAGATGCGCCGCCGCAATGTTCCATAATAATCATTGAGCAGCCATCAAGGAATGATCCGATCATTACATTCTCTTGTTCTACAATAGAATGCCACTCACGTTTTAATTGCTTAAATCCTTTTGCCACACTCATTCCGAAGTCGCCGTCACCTGCATGTGTGTCTAACTCACAGAACGGTACTTCATTTTTAATAATAATATCGCTCATTTTATCAACGAGATAAATCATGTTGTTTAATGTAATGACATTATTTTTAATAACAGCGTGCTCTTCCGCTGTTTCTATTTCGAACGAAACTTCCTTCTCTTCTGTCTCTTCAAGTACATTCACGTACTCTACACTTTCAACCGGTCCATCTACTTTAAACGCAGGTGTATTACACTCTTTAGATAGTAATGTTTTTAACTCATCATCTAATTTCATCACTGTTAAAGACATACCAGCCATATCGATACTCGTCATATAGTTACCGACGAATACTCTATTAATTTTAATGTTTCTAGCAGCTAATTCTCTCGTAACTGCGTTGTTAAATAGGTAAAGTTCTTGCAGTGGTGTTCCGCCAAAACCGTTAACTAGAAGTGCAATTTCTTCGCCATCTTTTACTCCTAAATCTTTTACAAGATCATTTGTCATACGGTTCGCTAATTCATCTGCTGACAACATTTTTTCACGCTTAATTCCTGGTTCACCGTGAATACCTACGCCGTATTCCATTTCATCTTTTGCAAGTGTGAAAGTAGGTGATCCGCTCGCTGGAACTGTACAAGACGTTAATGCTAAACCGATTGTACGCACGTTAGCCGCTGCTTTTTCTGCGACAGCTTTCACCGCTCCTAAATCCATACCTGCTTCCGCTGCTGCACCGGCAATTTTATGGACTAAAATAACGCCCGCAACGCCGCGGCGTCCTACTGTGTACAGACTATCTTCTACTGCAATATCATCGTCCACTTTTACGTAGTCGACTTCAATTCCATCTTCCGTTGCTAAATGAGCTCCGTTTTTGAAATTCATAATATCGCCGCTGTAATTTTTAATAATTAATAACGTACCTTTTTTACTAGCTGTCTCTTTAATCGCTTGGTATACCTGAATTTGTGAAGGAGAAGCAAATACATCCCCGCACACTGCCGCATCTAACATTCCTTTTCCGACTAATCCTGCATGTGCCGGCTCATGACCACTACCGCCGCCACTAATTAACGTTACTTTGTTTTCGTTCATTTCTTTCTTCTTAATTACTTTATATTTTTTCAAAAGCTCAAGCTCTGGATGAGCCATAACCATTCCGTTACACATTTCCATTACTAATGTTTCTGGTTTGTTTATAATCTTTTTCATTGTAGTTCTCCCTCAATTCCTTTAATATATTGTGATATATTTGAAATCTTCTTCTTACTACTCATGTTAAAATGAAAGCGTTTTATAGTAAACGGACAAAATGGACAATCTGTCTAAAGACACCGCTCTCATTTATAGATAGGATTTTTATATTAATAACATTCTAGGGATGATTCAGATGACCTCTTCTATAATTTCTAAAAAGATAATCGCGAACTCATTGAAGTATTTAATGGAAACAGAGTCATTTCATAAAATATCAGTGAGCGATATTATGTTACACTGTCAAATGCGTAGGCAAACTTTTTATTATCATTTCAAAGATAAATTTGAACTATTAAGCTGGATTTATAGAGAAGAAACGAAGGAAAACATTATCGACTTTCTCGACTATGAAACATGGGAAAACATTTTCGATTTATTATTTGATTACTTTTATGAGAATCAAAAATTTTACCGAAATGCTTTTAAAGTCATTGAACAAAACTCGTTTAATCACTATTTATTTGAGCATACGAAAAACTTATATATGAAAATTATTGATGAACTATCTGTGAGCTGTGGATTCAGCCTTTCTGATGAGACAAAAAATACGATTGCCTCCTTTTATAGTCACGGCTTCGTTGGAACGATAAAAGATTGGATTGAAAGCAAATGTGAAGTAGATCCTTCCATTATGTCTTCTCTCATGAAAAATATGATAAACAATCAATTACTACTATTACTGGAGCAATCTGCAAAGTAATTAAAGGGTGGCAAAAGCAATGAAAAAGATTATGAATGATGTACAAAATATCGTTCAAGATATGATGCATGGCTTTTATTTTGAACATAACGACAAAGTAAATTACGACGAAACAAATCACATCATTTATGTAAAAAATATTGAAAAACTGAAGCAAAACGTCTCTATCATAAGCGGCGGTGGTAGCGGACATGAACCTGCTGATATTGGTTATGTAGGAAAAGGTATGCTTACAGCGGCAGTAAACGGCAGCATTTTCACTCCGCCTACAGTGGAACAAATTGTGGCGGCAACTCGCCTCATACCAAAAGATAAAAGTATACTATTCATCATCAAAAACTTTAAAGATGACGTTGAGAACTTTCTAGCGGCTGAGCAGATCGCTAAAGGAGAAGGAAGACAAATTGACCATATCATCGTAAATGACGATGTTTCAATTGAAGATGATGCTTCTTTTAATAAAAGAAGACGCGGCGTCGCCGGCACTGTTTTCGTTCAAAAAATACTTGGTGCGGCCGCTCTTGAAGGTCACTCTTTAGAAGAACTAACAGCACTCGGCCGTTCTATTACTGAAAACTTACACACATTAGGAGTTGCTCTTTCACCTGCAAACGATCCAGTGAAAGGAAAAGCTTCATTCACATTAAACGAAGATGAAGTCTTTTACGGCGTCGGCATTCACGGCGAAAAAGGTTACCGCAAAGAAGCGCTATCCTCTTCTGAAATATTAGCGATTGAACTGATGAACAAATTAAAAAGCATTTATCGTTGGAGAAAAGGTGACAACTTCGCCATCCTTATTAATGGACTTGGCGCAACGCCATTAATGGAACAATACATTTTCGCAAACGACATTCGCCGTTTATGTGAGCTTGAAGGATTACAAGTTACTTTCGTAAAAGTTGGTACCCTTCTAACTTCTTTAGATATGAAAGGTGTTTCACTGAGTTTGCTTAAAGTAGAGGATTTGGATTGGGTGAAGTGGTTGAAGACGGATGCTCGAGTGGGTAGTTGGTAACTAAAATTATGATAATAAAAGCCTTTAACTATAACGAGTTAAAGGCTTTTTGCAAATTGAAATATCGTACGAGCGTTAAAAAAATTCTTAATCACCTCACTGAATGATTACAGGTCTTCCAAATAAAGCTGGATGATAAATTAACATCGCACCTACAAATGAACACACTAAACAAAAAACAGCTTCGTATTTTATAACTAGAGAAGAATTGGTATCAAGCTTTTCCCCCTCTCTTTTAAATATCATTTTAAAAGCTCTATATAATAAATACCCAATAATCGCCCCGAGGGTGTTCGTAAATAAATCATCAATATCTGTAATTCTATTATTTAGTAATTGATTTAACTCAATTGCCAACGAAAAAAAGAATCCTGTACATACGGTATTTTTCATTTTTCTAAACTGAGGCCAAATAGTCGGTAGTAAGAAACCGAACGGCATAAATAGTAAAATGTTCAAAAGATACGTAGTACTACCTGCCGTATCAAATAGAGTCAAGTTGATTTGATTTACACGAATCCACGTTTCATATCTACTTATATCCCATACAGTCGCGATTTGCGTCACCTTATACACTAGGGAAAGGTAGAATAGAAAAACATATACCCATAGAAAATGCCGAATAGATATAGTTCTTTTCGCTTTAAAATAAAAGCCAATTTGAAACACAATACAAAAAATAATAGTAAAAAAATACGTATACAAATAACTAATTAAAACTCCTGTATGCATGTAGAATCCCCTAACTTTACACTTTCATCTATTATTTTAGAACATAGTTTAAGAACCAGTACTTTGTTCATATATTTAATCTTCTACTTTGTCTTCGAATATAGGGAATATATTAAAAATATAAAATCCCCACTTCTTCATTTTCAGTCTCCTCCTTGCTATAACTTGTTTATAGGATAGGAAAAACTTTTAAAATAAAAAGTGGGGTAAATATAAAATTTTTCTTAAATTTTCACCTTGTACCTAGGTAAAAGAGCCTAACAATCACATAATACAATTCCACACAAAATAAAATTCTGATAATATAAAATAGATAATCATTTATATATGGATTTTTTTTCATATACAAATGATTATCTATTTTAAAGGGGATAAAGAAAATTGGAGCTGATTTTTATTCATGAATAGACAAAATTCTTCTCATAACAAAGGTGATTCCTCAAATAAAATTGCTGCTTTTATTGCAACGCTAGGAGCTCTATTAGTAAGTGTAGAAGTTTTATCTAATTTTTTTATAATTTTTTGGTTAATGATAATAGCAGTAACAAATTTAATAGTTATATTTTATCTTCAAATTAGTGTTTTTAGTTTAGTAACAACAATCCTTTTTGTAATCTTTTACTTTATATACAAAAAGTTATTTGCACATTCTAAATTCGTAGAAACCTTTTCAAAATATAATATGATTATTACAATAATTTCTTTATTAATTTTAAATATGTTATACATATATCAAAAAATGTTTAACGGTGCATTAATTACTCCTGTGGTAATAATTATTACATGGTTAATTTACAAATTTATGTTTAAAAAACATAAAAAATAATCTACCTAAGTAAAAGTAAGCGTCAAATATTCCACACCTACTATTTGTAAATACCCCATGAGATAATCTCCTTACATACTACATGTGGAGATTTTTTTATGAAAAGACACCTAATAATAAACTCGCTTTAGAACTATTTAATGAGGCTGAGAAAGAAAGTGATTCTGATCTCCCGAACCAACCTGTTGACACAATCACCTATCGTCGTAAGAAGAAACGCGGCCATGGGGATGAGTCTGTACAGAACCTTCCGGTTGAAATCACAAAAGAGAACAATCTAAGTTCCTATCATTATCTTCGTTATTTGTTTGAAGCGCTATCCAATAACGATTTAAACAATAAAGAAGGAATTGATAAAGTCTTGCCGTGGTCAATGGATTTACCGTCTAGATGTATAGTGCCGAAAAAAAGTGAAGTAAACAAAGTTAGCTTAGGGCAAAAAAGATGAATATATGTACATCAATAATAGTTCTAATTATAATTAAGATGAAAATATTAATAGTATATGGGGGAATAACAATCAGTGAATAAAAAGGCAACAATTAAAATAGGGGCATTGTTTACAATTTTATTAATTGTATGTGTTTTTTATGGGTATAAGAATTTAAATAGTTTTTTAGTCTGGAATGAACTCGGTGATATACAGATGATTTCAAGTGAAAAAGAGGTTGCAAATGGTATATATTTTGTAAGGGGAGAGATATATTCTGAACGTGTAACAGGAGATGAAACGCTACTTGCTGATGGGTATGCGGTAGTGAATCGAATTCAAAAGAAAAAAACGACATACTATACACAGACTTCTGCACCAAATCGTTCTTTATGGAGTAACGGTCAAGTAACAGCTTTTTATAATGAACCCATACATATAGGAAATAAAGAATTAAAATTAATAAATAAAGAAAATGTGTCTCTGGAAACTCCCTTTATGGAATTAAATGATCAGAATGTAATTTCAACAAGAATAAATGATATTCAGGCGAATGCTACAAAGTTAGCAGATGGAAAAAAACGTTTTTATTCATTTAGAGCAGTAGAAAATAAAGAAAATGTAGTTGTACTTGGGTCAGTAGATGGAAAAGTAATAAAAGAATTACCTAATAGATACGGGAAATTTGTTTATATTGGACATACTAAGGAGCAAATTATAGATAGCTTAAAGAATGGTAATAACAAAAATTCGATATATTTCGCTGTACTTATTATACTGACTAGTATTAGTGGGTTCGTATTATATATGTATGGGAAAGGAAAATGGACAAAAGATGTTTTTGTTTTTACATTTTTCGGAAGAAAGATAACTTAAAAATGGTTTGATTGTAATCGTTAACACCCCCCCTCAAGTATGTAATTCCATACTTGAGGGGGGGGTTAATTTCTAATTAAAGTGTACTAATCTATTCCTTCCCATCTCTCATACTATAATACCCCAAATTAATAATAACCAAGAAATACCCACCCATAATTCCAGATGCAAATGTCCACATGAACTCATGGTGTTCAATTTCATACATAATAATTGCACCGAGTATTGCGGCTGCGAACCGATTCATCATTCCGAGCATCGGTGCTTTTTCTTTTTTTACGATGCTGTCTCCGAACTTTTCAATACGCCTTCCTAAAATCCAGGCGCAGTACATACTAACTAAAAGGCCAATGCTTATCCCTACAAACTGGGCTCGAAAAGGGGTCAGCAACCACCCTACTAACATCACGCCTAGCAAACAATATATTTGTATGTTAAATGATCTTAATGCCATACGAATCATGTTATGCTCCTTTATCTTTTTCATTGTAATTCCGTATCATCAATTCCATTTTTCGGACTTTAAGCTTTCCGATATATCTTTTTTAAAATGAGGGAATTTGATTTTGCTCACCATTAAATAAGCAAGTACGCATGTACCAAACGCCACGGAAACTGGATTATTTAAAAAGCATAAAATGAGGAGACACATGGCCGCGAATGGAATGGGCATTCCGATAAAGGTTGGGAGTTTGCTTTGCTGCGTGTTAAATCTTGCAAGTCGAAGCATTCCGCAAATACTGTAAGCGAGTGCACATATCATCCCGATAGACTGCAAATCTTTTAAAGCGACACTATAGGCAAGAATAGACGGTGCCACGCCAAAGGTAACTAAATCTGCAAATGAGTCTAACTCTCCGCCAATTTCAGAAACAGAATCTAGCTTCCGGGCAACCATGCCATCAAAGAAATCAAATAACATACCTGTAATAATAAAAACTGCTCCCAAATACATATCGTGAACGAGAATAGCGTAAATAGCGAGAAGTCCACATACAAAGTTTGCTATCGTAATCATATTTGGTATGTAACTCATCACATGCTTCCCCTCCTTTTTACTCATTACAATCAAGATCCTTCTGTTTTTCTTCCAATATCACTTTATTTATTTTCGTTAACGTATCAGTCATTTGCTCTAAAGCATTTATATCGATTTTAGAAAAGTATTTCTCAATTAATACATCATCTAACTCAGACAACTCCTCCATATACTTACTACCGTTTGGACCAAGTGTAAGGAAATACTCCCTTTTATTATTAGGATTTACTTGTTTTGAAATCATCTTCTGCTTTTCCAATTTCGATAAAACTTGGCTAACAGCGCTTTTCGATATATTAAAAGTAGTCGCAATGTGATTTGCTGTCGTGTTTTGATTTAAATTAATATGAAATAGCATACTCTCTTGCTGTCCTGTAAGACCATACTCATCTTTCAACTCCTGAAATAGTAAAATGTAGAATTCATTATAGGCTCGGTTCATTTCATTAATTACTTCTTTATACGTTCTCGTCATAGCACTCTTCCTCCATGCTGTTATTTTGTTTCATTTAATAGTTAAGTTCACTTAACTTAACTATATTATACCGTTATGTTTGTGTAAAGGGAAATCTAGCTCTATACATTCCTATAACACGGAATAAAATATGCCCTTTGCCTTTTCCACTGCTTTTAATAGATCAAATTCCGGATTATACATCTATCATTCCGAATAAATAAACGTAATAATTACAAAAATCCCATATAGACCCATTACTGGTTAAAATGTTATAATGAAATCACCCTACATAGTTACTCATATTCCGATTGAGGAACTAGCGTCTTATTAAGCAATGCGCATAACTCAAATAAAAAAGACACTTTCAAGTGTCTTTTTTATTTATTTTCATAAGAATTATCTCTTTTATAAACAAAATCTATTCAACAACAAAGGAGACTATCAAATGGAGAATACTGTATCAAGAGAACTACGTAACATACGTATATGCCTTATCATCTTGATTATTGTCATTGCATTTTGGGATCGTGAGAAAACTGTAGAAATCACTGATCATGGTAGTGATCCCATCTTAAACACCAGCAATATGACTCAAGTTGGTGATAATACATTTGCATACAAAGACGAATCTAACCAAATTAAAATATTTAAATTTGACCCGGATACAAATGAAATAAAGCTAATAAAAGAGTTTTATGCTAGCGAATATTAATTACATACATGGGACAGACGGCACCTCAAGGTGTCTTTTTTTATTTTCAAAAGGACCTGCTCACATTCATGCGTCAAACATAAAGTAAATGGAATCCGTTAAAAAACACGAGTGACCCTTTGTTTTCCCCTCTTATTAAAGGAGGAGCTATTATGGGATTTGGTGGTAGTTGCGGCGGAGGCTGCGGTTTTTCTGGAGGATTTGCATTATTAGTTGTATTGTTTATTTTATTAATCATCGTTGGAGCTTCTTGCTTCTGCTAAACAAACTATCGGAAAAGACACTCTTATATGGGTGTCTTTTCTTTATAAACTAAAAAAGTTTGAGAAATGGAGTCTTTAGTCATAATTATGACTAAAGGCTTTTTTCTATATAAAAATTAAAACATAGTAAAAATGAAATACTTACTCAAATTGTTTTTCGCTTTACAAATTATATCCAAAAAGTTGGATAGCTTCTTTTACTACTCATGTTATTAATGAATAAAGCAATAACTACAATAACAAGAGAACCAACTAAAACTGGTGTTACTAAATAACTCCAACTGTATGCTCCTAAAATAACGACAATTGGATCAGCCCCTGCCGGAGGATGCGTTGTTCTTGTTAACATCATAATAGCAATCGACATCCCAACTGCTAAAGCAATTGTCCAATATTCATTCCCGAACAAATGATATATTGATAGACCAATGAAAGTTGAAATCAAATGTCCTCCAATAATATTACGCGGCTGAGATAGCGGTGCATTCCAAACTCCAAACGCTAATACACAACTCGCCCCAAATGGAGCCATTAACAATTCTGTAGAAGTTATACTCGTTAAATATGTTAAGGTGAGAATTGTTAAAAATCCCCCTAATAGTCCTGTCAAAGAGTCCTTTATATTTACTTGTAACGGACTTCTTCCTTTCCCTTTCATTTTTGCAAAATATCGTACACTTATTGGTGGAGCATCTTTCTTCTTAGCTGCTGTTATATTGTTCATCATTCTCCTCCTTTATTTACCAACAATTATATTCCAAACAAACTAACCGGTCAATATTAATTTTAGAGGTTAGTTTAAGGATGCAGAAAAAAAGAATCAACTCATATAAGTTGATTCCCTAAACTTCTTCACATTTTCGATCCTGAAATTTTGCTACCTTTTTCCGGTTCCCACATATTTTCATAGAACACCATTTTCGTTTTCCGCTTTTATCTATAAATAATAAAACACAGTCGGGATTTGAACACCTTTTAAGAGAAATAAGCTTATTTTCTGTTATTAAGGTTAAAGCATCAAATGCAATTAACGATACAAGTACATCCTCAATTTCTCCAACTGGGATAGGTACTAGACTCTGTTCAATGACTTTATATGTAAATGGTGCCTTCTCAATTTGTTTTTCTAAATACGTAATAAAATCATCAGAAATTTCATGCTGATCGGCAATTGCCTCAAACTGTTTTCTCATTACTTCTCTTGCCTCTAATATGCTAGATGTAACTTGATTGAGTCGCTCTTGAATTCCTATAAGTGTTTTTTCATTCCAAAAAGGAAGATTAACCTTTATTACATGTAGCCATTCTAATACATCTTTATCCGTTATTAATAAATCATAACGTTGTCCACGCCTAACTAACTCTGTATTCACTAAATCTAATGAGAGATTTCCAGATATAAGCGGGAATTGTTTTGTTTCCTGCATGTACTCATCACCTACTCTTTAAATAATCATATTCCAAATTAATACAGAAGTACAACTTTTTTATAAAATACAAAGTATGAAGATCAAAGCCTTTAGCCATAATTACGACTAAAGGCTTTTTTGTATATAACTAAAAAGGAGCTGACTGTATGGAACATAATAAAAATGGAATGCTTGCTTTAATCGTTTTATTTGTAGGACTCGCATTTTTTGTTATCGGTATGGTTTATCATTTATGGGGAACGGTTTAAAAACAAATAATAATTCATTTAAGAAAAAGTACTCGTATGAGTACTTTTTTTAAGATGTCATGTAAAAACATTCTAAACTTACTTACATGCATACAATCATCAATTATAGTTATATAATTGAGAAGGTTATAAATTATCAATCTATTTTTATATAATTTGGAAAGGAGCTAAAAACTAAAAATGTTAGAAATCATTTTTGTTGCTGTATTACTTTTATCTAGCATCACTCCCATCTTTATCGAACGAGGTTTGACGAAAAAAAATGTAGTCATTTTACTGATCAATTATGCATTCTTATTTGCCACCATCATTGTAATTGGCGCAAACTGGCGTATGATCCCCGCCTATTTCTTATTGTTCGTTTTAACATTACAAGTTTTTTTGAAACCCAAAACTACAGCCGTTTCTAAAAAGTTAGTGATGAAAGTTTTAAAAGGTTTAGGAATTATCGTAACGGCTATCGCAATGTTTACATTACCTTTACTTTTTCCGATCATAACACTCCCTGAGCCTACTGGAAAATATACAGTAGGAACGAAAACTTTTCATTTAATTGATACAAATCGAAAAGAAACCACTGTACCAAATAGTCATGGAAATCGTGAGTTAATGATACAAGTATACTATCCTGCCGAAAAAGGATCAGGGAACCCTTCTGCCTATTTTGAGAACATAAACGAGCTGGCTGAACAATTGGCAGTAACAAACGGTGCTCCCTATATCGTAACGACACATTTAGGGCTGACAAAAACAAATTCTTATCAAGATGCTAAGCCACTTCAAGATAAAGAGAAATTCCCCCTCCTTTTATTCGGTCATGGGATGGGATTATATGGTCAACAAAATACATTCCAGTTAGAAGAGCTAGCTAGTCAAGGTTATGTAATCATTGCTCTTAACTTCACAGGATATGCAGCAACAACGATTTTCCCTAACGGAAACCGTGTAGACTCTATACCAATTGAATATACACCTACTGCCTTAAATACCATAGTTCAAAACTGGGAACAGGATACTACTTTTGTTTTAAACGAAGTAATAGAAGGTAATTTCGATAAAAGTTTTAAAACGATCGCAGACTTAATTAACTATGACAAAATCGGAATGTTCGGTCACTCTTTTGGCGGAGCAACTTCCGCACAAATGTTAGTAAAGGATACGCGTATTAAAGCTGCAATTGATATGGATGGCGGATTATATGGCGACCCAATGCCTAAAGACGGTCCTCAGAAACCATTCATGTTGATGAATGCTGAGGCTACGATTCATTATATGAAAGAAGCTGAGAATCAAAAGACAACCGGAATCCAAAATGAATTATTGGAAATATCCTATTTAAGAAATAAAACTATTGAAAAACCGGGCGTGTACACAGTGGTAATTCCCAAAACAAATCATACTAGTTTTACAGATTTAGCAGCATTTTCACCTATTATTAACGAACCAGACGAAGATGTAGCCGCAAATTATACACTCATTAATAAACTAGTAACTAGCTTCTTTGATCAAAATTTAAAAGGAATAAACGAAAATCATTTAGAAGAAATTCAGAAGCAATATCCTGAACTTCAGCTCATTAAACACCAATAATCATTCATTTACCTAGTCATGCAGCCCCTCACTATACTTGAGGGGTTTTTGCTTTAAAACAATTATAAAAAAAGGCCCCATCACTGGGCGCTCAAAAAATAATATAAGTAAATGAATTAAAACAAATAACAGACAACTAAAATATACAAGAATAACATCATATAATCTATATATATGCAACATTACATAAAATTCATTATTAATACATGCTATACTAAAAAAGGAGTCGACAATCGTTATTTTCTTCTTATTTTTAAAGCAATATAGATATATCTTCTTAACACATTTGGATTGTACAAGTAAAAGAAGACATCTTACTAGATGTCTTCTTTTCTTATATTTTTATGAATTTTTTTGAGTTGATGCTCTCCAAGCACGAAAAGATGTTGGGCGTCCAGAATGAGCTCTTTGCTTTGCAGCAGCAACAGCTGGTTTTTCTTCAATAGTCATTGGTTTTTCTTCCACAATCGCTGATTTTTCTTCAAGAGTATTCACAGCTGTTTGTATTTTTTCCAACTGCTCTTTTAAGGCTTGCTGTTCAATCTTTAAATCCGTAAGTAATCGTAAAATCATTTCAGAATTGGCCATAAAGATCCTCCTTCCCCCAATACACAGAATAAAATACAATATGTCATCAGCATAATACCGGTGACAAAAATAAGGTCGTCAACTCTTTTAAAATCTAAGCACCTTTTATTTTTTAAAAGGACCTGCTCAAGTTTATCCGGAAAAACATAAAGTGAATTAAATCCATTATTAAATGGTCTTTATGGAAGGAGGAGTTAATATGGGCTATGGCGGTACTTGTGGTGGAGGCTGCGGTTTCGGCGGCGGATTCGCTTTACTTGTTGTACTCTTTATTTTATTAATCATCGTTGGGGCTAGCTGTTGGGGCGGCGGATTCGGCTGCTAAAGGAAGGCACTCTTGAGAGTGTCTTTTTTGTGTGTTTTTGGATGTACAACCCCTATACATATCGATAGTTTACAAATGCTAAAAACCACTATCAAAAATCAAACTTTTTAAAATTGACATAACACTTCATGCACCTTATACTGTTAACAACAGTATACTGTCATTAACAGTGTATATTCTAATTCATTCTAGGAGGTATATCCATGAAACATACAGGAAGACATACGGGCGCATTTCTTTTGTTATTTCTAGCTGAAGGAGATAACTATGGCGGGCAATTATTGCAAAAGTGCGAGGAAGAACTTCCCGTCAATCCAATCGATAGTGCCATTCTATATCGCACACTAAAAAAATTAGAAAACGAAGATGCAATTGAATCTTATGTAAGCACAGATCATCAAGACAAACCGAGAAAGATGTACAAAATTACGCCTGCTGGAAAGGAACAACTGGCAGATTTTCAAATGGATATTGAAGAAAAAATGAAGAACTTATCCTTCTTCTTAGACAAATATAAAGACTTGAAGGAATCCGATCATGATTAACGGCGTGATTCTTTATACTTTAGCCATTATCCTTACGGGGCTTTCTTTTATGAAGGATCGTACGAAAACGAAAGATGCTCTAATGAAGTCGTGGAAAATGTTTCGCAACCTTCTCCCTGCGATGCTCTCCATCATGCTTTTCGTTGGCTTATCGCTTTCTATATTAACGCCGTCTTTCATCTCTTCTATTATTGGGGAGCAATCTGGATTCATCGGTATTATTTATTCAGCAATACTCGGCTCCGTTGCACTTATTCCAAGCTTCGTCGTATTCCCACTTGGTAATACGTTGGTACAACACGGTGCAGGCCTTCCTCAAGTTGCGGCACTTATGTCTACACTCATGTCAGTAGGAATTACAACCTTACCGATGGAACAAAAGATATTTGGGCGAAGCTTTGCTTACGCACGTAATGCATCTGCTCTGCTCATGTCCCTCCTATTCTCCTATATCATTTGGATGGTGATGGTATGAAAGAACTAAAAAGATATCGCTTCTTTTTCATTTTATTACTGGGACTCTTTGTATTGACTTTTATAAATCAATCTTTAGGATGGAGCGCATTACAATTAACAGGGAATAGCATTTTAGATATGCTGTTTCTCCTCCCCCCTGTCTTACTATTTGTAGGGTTACTTGATCAGTGGGTGAAAAAAGAAACGCTCATGAAATATATGGGCAAAAAATCAGGTATATACGGAATCTTATTTTCTCTATTATTAGGAGGCATTGCAGCTGGTCCTCTCTATGTTGCCTTCCCCATCGCAGCACTACTCTTAAAAAAAGGCGCAAGCATTCGGTACATCGTATTTTTCTTAGGCGTTTGGACAACTGCGAAATTACCAATTCTCGTGTATGAATTTTCTTCATTTGGAGCTACTTTTACACTCATTCATATTTGTTTCGGGCTAGTATTCTTCTATGTAATGGGGATTATTTTTGAGAGGTTTTATGATCAGGGGCAGTTGCTTCGGTATGATGTTACGGAGGAATTGTAAGATTAACAAACATTGGATAACAGACGCAGAAGATCGAACTGTCATTGTAGAGAAAGAGAAACCAACATTAACAACTTGTTACCCCTTTAACTACATTGGTGACGCCCCAGATCGTTATATTATTGAAGCGTCTTTACTTTCTACTAGCTAAAAAGAGGTGTCACCTTATAACTATGTGACACCTCTTTTTTATTTTAGAAACATTACCATAATCTTAATTCGATACAGTATAATAAATGTACAATACAGAAAATTCCATATTTTGTTTTATAATATTTTTTGGAGGTAATTATCTTGAGTAAAAACGTGAATTTACTTCTTCAAATAGTAATTGGAATTATCATTATGATTGCACCTATTCTCATTACAGGGAGTATGTATGATGTTACTAAAACGATGGGTGACTTATTAGTTGCAGAACTTATTATAAGAACACTTTCCCTCATTATTGGACTTTTAGTTATTAGTAAGGCTTTGCATCGTTATTCTCAATAGTTCTTTTTACTAAAAAACAGACAATACATACACCACATTTCCCTCGGCTGTTTGAACTATTATTACGAAAGAAATATAAAAAGACATCTTTAATCGTAAAGATGTCTTTTTATATAAACCTTAATTTTCGTTCTGTAAAACTCTCGTTGCTTTTACTCCCTTTTTCTCTTCTTTTAAGAACAACGATACGATAAATGCAACAATGATAAAGACTAACCCTAATGTAAATGCACCTTGGAACCCTGACGTTAAACCGTTTAACTTCTCTACTGGGTCCATTGGATTTGCGGAGCTTTCCATATACTGAGTTGTTCCTGAAGACATTTTCGAAATAAAGATAGCTGTACCAATTGCGCCCGCTACTTGCTGTAACGTATTAAACAACGCTGTTCCGTGCGGATATAGATCTGGTGTTAATTGATTTAAGCCGTATGTTTGTGCTGTCATGACAAACATGAGTCCAACCATTAATACGCTATGCATGACAATAATTTGTACCATTGATGTATCAGGAGTAATGCCTTTAAATAAGAACATTGCAATCCCCACTAACACAATACCAGGAACGATAATAACTTTCGGACTAAATTTATCAAATAGTTTACCTGCGATCGGCCCCATTATGGCGCTAATAATACTTCCCGGAAGCATGATAATTCCTGATTTAAAAGCTGTAACGAGTAAAACTGTTTGCAGGAACATCGGTAATAAAGTCATCGTTGAAAATAACGACATCATCACAATGACAATTAATCCAACTGATAATGTAAACATCGGAACTTTAAATGCTCGTAATTGTAAAATTGGATTCTCAATTTTCAATTGTCGAACGACAAAAATACATAATGAGATAAGCCCAACAATTAAAGCACCATACACTTTCGGATTAGACCACCCTAAATCACCTGATGCACTAAAGCTATATACAAGCCCGCCAAATCCTAATGTCGATAAAAGGATAGATGGATAATCTACTTTTGGCCTTGTTATCTCTGAAACATTTTGAATGTACTTCATCCCAATCATAATTGAGATAATTACGATAGGAATAACAATATAGAATAACCAGCGCCAATTTAATGAGTCAACGATTACTCCAGATAATGTAGGACCAATTGCCGGAGCGGACATCATCACAAGTGCGATTAATCCCATTGTGGCACCACGTTTTTCAGGCGGACAAATAATTAAAATCGTATTCATTAATAACGGTGAAATTAACCCTGTTGCTACAGCTTGGACAATACGTCCGATTAATAAAACAGAAAATGTCGGTGCAAATCCCGCAATTAATGTACCGATTAAAAACGTTACCATAGCGATTAAAAACATTTGTCTCGTTGTGAGCCATTGCTGAAGTAACGCTGTAATTGGGACTAAAACCCCAACCACCAACATGTATGCTGTAGAAAGCCATTGGATTGTTGAAGCTGTTACGTCAAATTCTTTCATTAATACCGTTAACGCATTACCAAGTAACGTTTCATTTAATAATGCAACCATTGCCCCTAAAAGTAATGCAATTAAAATAGGGGTATGTTTCATATTAGAAGTATCAACTTTGCCACTTGCAGGGCTCTTAGTTGTCATATTCATTTACAGATTCTCCTCCTGTTTCTTAATTAAAAAGCTTTATATAAACCCAAACACATGTAATATAATATACATATGTAGATTAAAAAGGGAGAATCAATTTTCAGCCATTGTATACTTAATCTACAAAAAAGGAGAATTGTAGATGAACGATAGTGAAAAACAGCTTGATTTACGTATTAGACGTACACATAAATTACTATGGGATTCCTTATTCGAATTAATGACGCAATCAAAACAGAAATATAGTACCATCACCATTAACCAAATTTGTGATCTTGCGATGGTACACCGAACAACCTTTTATAAACACTTTGAAGATAAAGATGCTTTATTAACATTTGGATTTAAACGATACGGCAAGATTGTTGCCGAAATACCTCTTTTAGATCGATTAAGTAAACCATTTCAAGTGATGGAACAATTCCTTCACCATGAAGAAATCGGTAAAATATTAGAGACACAAATGTCTGATGAACAATTCACTAGCCGCATGCATTATTTAAGCCACGAAACAAGAAAACAAGAAACCGAAGCGCTAAATCGCCTTTGTAAAAATCATACGATGCCAAACGATTTAATAACGGAATTTTATTCAGGAGCAATCACCTCATTAAGTGCGTGGTGGTTTAAAAATGAAAGAAAAGTTTCTGCAACAGAAATGGACCAATATCTCCACCAACTTATTAATCGGGATATTTTTCAGTTTGAAAAAGAGTAGGACTACAGATAGGAACATGATATGTTTTCGGTAGAATACGATATAAATGTGGCAGCGAATAAATGGCATATAATAAAAAGAAGAGATGCGCTAACATCTCTTCCCTAACTGCTACCGTATAGGGTGGTGGTCATTATATGTTATTTGTTTTTATGAACCCCATCCTTCTGCTTCCTACGGCGCGGAGTTTTTTTTGTTGTCCTTATCCAGAAGTTACTTCCGCAAAAAAATACGCTGAAAATTTCTAGCACTACGGACTCATGGCCAAGCATATTTTGCACAGCAATACACTACACCTACAGGCCTTGTTTTTTCATTAGAACCTGTCTTTTCTGCAGGCTTTGCTTTTGTTTTCACAGATGAAACACTTAACGGGAAAGGGTATTTAGACGCTACGCTTATACTGTTGAGTGTGTTAATTGCTGAGGTGGATTTTAAGAGTTTATTGAGGCCTAGTTAAAAGAAGAATATAGAGTAAACATTTCACTATGATCAGTAAACACACCCTAGAAAATATGAGTCTGTATTATTTTCATTCTCTTCACGTAAATTTTCTTTTTTAATGAGACTTTTTTAGATGCTATCTTCGAATAAGGTAGCATCTAAAAAATCTTAAAAGGAATTTCCTCCTAATGTCTTCTTATATTTTATGTATTCTACATATTTGACCTTTTCTACGTTCTTTGATTACTTACTGAATATAGTCATACAGATTTTTCGCTAACAATAAACAAGTTACTGTAATGAAAAGGGCGCGAACATACCCGCTGCCTTTTTTTATAGCAAATCTGGAGCCGACGATTCCTCCAGCAATTTGAGCAATCCCCATTATGAAGCCATACACATAGTTTACTTGCCCTACATACATAAACATTAACAATGCACCAACGTTACTTCCTAAATTAAGAAACTTCGCAGTACCTGCTGCTTTTAAAAAATCATACCCAATAAATAAAAGAGAAAACATTAAAAATGAACCTGTACCAGGACCTAGAAATCCATCATAAAAACCAATAACAAAAATAAAAAAGGTGAAAATAATGACGTGTCGATTAGACAATTTTTTATGAGTAGAAATACTTCCCCAATCCTTCTTGAATATTGTATAAATAGCGACCACACCAAGCATGATCAGCATTAATGGCTTCAGTACTTCTGGGTTCATTAAATGAACGGTCCATGCCCCTATTATGGAACCTATGAAAGTGATTGGAAATAATTTAAACGCCGATTTCAAATCAAGATTACCAGAATGATAAAACACAATATTACTAGTTGCACTTCCCATTGTCGATGCTAGCTTATTTGTGGCTACTGCACTTGCTGGATTCAATCCTGTAAATAATAAAGCTGGTAAGGCAATGAGTCCGCCACCACCTACAACTGAATCAATAAATGCAGCTACAAATCCAAAAACAATCAAAATCATTAATACAGATGGGTCTAAATAAAAATCCATACTAGTAGCCTCCCCTTTAGTCACTATTGTAATAGTAACTATCAATTTGCTAAATGTAAAGAGTTATTGTAACGTTAAAATATAAAAGCAAACATCGGAGGACGAAAAAAGTGGACTACATAGTGCAACAGCTTAAAAAAATTGGTTTCAATGAATATGAAGCTAAATCTTATGTATCTCTTGTTAAACAAGGGCCTGTCACAGCCTACCAAGTGAGTAAGGATTCAGGTGTCCCAAGAGCGCGAATTTATGAGATTTTGGGTAACCTTGTAGAAAAAGGAATTGTCATGAAGGAAGAAATAAATGACACCACTCGCTATTCACCTCTACCGGTTGAAGTCTTTTTACAAAAGGCTCAATCAGAATGGCAGTCTACTTATGAAGGAATCAGTGATTCATTAAAAAAACTAGAAACTTCCGAGGAAAAAACGGATAATCGAGTGATTACGTTAAAAGACAATAAAACAATCATTAGCTATTGTCAGGCATTAATAAAAAAAGCAGAACAACGTATTGTCATTTCAATGTGGGATAAAATGTATGAAGCGTTAAAAGAAGATCTATCTGAAGTAGCTGATAAAGTTACAATACAAGGTATTACCCTGCATGTTGAAAATCCCATCAAAAATCTAGAAGCTCATCGTATAACACCTTATACAGAAACCTTATCTACAGAACATTGGTTTATTTTATCGATAGATTCTAAAGAGATGATTTATGGACCATCACTTGAAGAGCGTAATATTGCTTTTTATACAGATGACCCCGTTCATATATACCTATTAGAGGATTATGTATGGCATGATGTTTTAGTAAATCGACTTGTCCGACGTAGCCAAGATGATTTGGAGCAATGGATTACGACAGAGAGAAAATCTTTCTTTATGGGAAAATAAGAAACATATTCAAAGAATCAAAGAATTTTAGGAGGGATGTGGAGTAGGTATTTTTTTAGATAGATGAACATACCACGAGGGAATATTCTTTACTATTATTCTCAATCC
The DNA here is from genome assembly GCF_054771475.1 of Bacillus sp. MN7755. Taxonomy (NCBI): domain Bacteria; kingdom Bacillati; phylum Bacillota; class Bacilli; order Caryophanales; family Bacillaceae; genus Bacillus; species Bacillus sp. MN7755. Next base: position 24,377 of record NZ_BTRL01000008.1, on the reverse strand, counting down.
CTTCACTTCATTTACTTCTAAACAAGCATCATTTTTGAACATTTATCTTTGAGTAAGATACCATCTAGAAAGTATTGATATACAAAATAGCCGACTATTACATAATAGTCGGCCATTTTTAACATGTTGATTTATACAGACACTGATACTTTCTCTCTACGGAAGATTCCCATTAGCCCACCGATTAATAGAAGCACAGCAGGTAATATATAAATGAAAGAGATACAAATAAATCCTCCAATTGCAGCGATTGTCATCATGGCACCGCCAACCTTTGCTTTACTTTTCACCATAACTGATCCAACGATACCCAAAATCGATAGAGCAACGGCTGCCCAGCCTAAACCTATAACATTACTTGCTCCTTCTGCCTCCATAGCAGAAGCAACTCCACCAATAAATAACGCAATAAATGCACATAAAATACCGAAAATACCACCGATTAGTCCTAATACAAATTCTGTTGTGCGTTTCATTTTGAATATCCTACCCTTCCTTTATTTCATTCCCATTTGCGCTTTGCTCGTAGCAAGTTTTTGTCCGTCTTTTTCAGTAAAAGTAACGTTAAAATTCGCTCCAAGATCACCATTAATATTTTTCGTCCAGCTAACAATAATCATTTTAATATCCCCAGCTTGAGACTCCACTTTACTATCTGGCTCTCCAAACTTTGCGACGAGATCTTCGTATTTATCCCCACCCGCACCAGTTAAAGAATCACCTATCTTAATAGCTTCTACGTCAGCTGCTGAGATTTTTTTCTTACTTTCTTTATTCTCTTTCTTCGCTTCTTGCTTCGGCTCTTCTTTTTTCTCATTAGAAGCTTTCTTAGTAGAATCATCACATGCAACTAAACTTAACGCTACAGCACTACCTAAAACCAACGCCCCTAGCCTTTTTAACATTTCAATTACCCCCTATTAAGTATAATGTAAGATTACCAAGCCCATCTTAGCAAAGAATCCGTCCAAAATTTGTCATATCATGTCAGAGCGCATAAAAAAGAGCAATGATGGACATTGCTCCTCTGTTAATGGGATAAACGCTTCTCCCACTCTTTCACCTTTTCAATTGTTACATCTAATTTTGGATCCACTTCTTCAACACTTTATTAGGATATTCTATTATAATTAGATTGAAATAAAAATATGGATGGTGACAAGTTTGAGTAAGAATAATTTGACCGTTGAAACTATAAACAAAACTTTAGAATGGGGCTACGAAAAAGCTTTACACGGTTTACCTGGTACTGATAATATTTTTGAGCTAGCTGAAAGCTATCTTTCTAAAAATTCTACTGTTGATGAAGCAATTGATTCATTGATACGATGGCAAAATACAAAAGCTGCTACTTCCGGATTCTTAACCGGATTAGGTGGATTAATCACATTACCTGTAGCTATTCCAGCTAATCTTGCTTCTGTTATATATGTTCAAATAAGAATGATTGGTACAATCGCTTATATGAGAGGCTATGATTTAAAAAATGATAAGGTAAAAACTTTTGTATTTGCATGCCTTGCCGGTCAAGCAACTTTTGATATTTTTAAAAGTGTAGGAATAAAAATTGGAGAAAAGTTGACAGAGCAAGCAATAAAAAAAATTTCTGGTGAAGTTATAAAAAGAATTAATCAAGCAGTAGGTTTTAGGCTTGTCACTAAATTTGGTGAGAAAGGCATTGTAAACCTTGGAAAGACCATTCCTTTAATCGGCGGTATAATAGGCGCAACTGTAGATGGAATAGGGACCAATTCTATTGGAGAGATTTCTAAAAAGGTATTTAACGAAAATCCTGTGGGAGATTTAGCTGCTTGTCAAATTAACTAGTTTTCCGTTTTAAAATTAATTTCACACACAATAAAACGAATAAATAAGACGTTATCTTATTTATTCGTTTTATACATTCCGACTAATTCCCCTTCTCCACAAACCTCCCATATTCCTTCATAAACCTCAGATTAAAACTACCAACAGGCCCATTCCGATGCTTCGCCACATGAATCTCCGTCATCTCTTTCTGCTTCGTTTCCTTATCATAATATTCCTCGCGATACATAAGCATAATGACATCCGCATCCTGCTCAATTTGTCCTGTCTCTCTTAGGTCAGATAAAAGAGGTCGCTTATCTTGACGCGACTCTACAGAACGAGACAATTGCGATAACGCTACTATACAAACATTTAATTCACGCGCTAATAACTTAAGCTTACGAGAAATCTCACTAATCTCTTGAAATCGATTGCCCTTATGCTTTGGGTCGCCCGTAATAAGCTGCAAGTAATCTACAATAATTAAAATCTTTTTATCACCATGCTTCCTCTTTAACTTACGAGTTTGCATCCAAATATCTTGCACCGTAACACCTGCATGATCGTAAATCTCAAATGGCAACTCACCAATCTCCGCAAACGCCTTACTTATCTTCTCCCAATCTTCCATCGCAAAACGGTGCTTCGGATTTTTCAGTCTACCTCCTGACACTTCACCTACACAAGACGCCATCCTTTTTAACAATTGCTTACTACTCATTTCTAACGAAAACAATCCAACTGCTACTCCAGACTTCGCCGCATGCAGTCCAACATTTAGCGCAAACGCAGTCTTCCCCATAGAAGGACGCGCACCTAGAACAACAAAATCACCTTCCTGTAATCCGCACGTCATTTTATTTAGCGATGTATAACCAGTCTCAATACCAGTAATCTCTTTCGCATCTTGATGAAGCTCTTCATATAAATCAACTAGCGCATCCTTCAAATCAAACTCACATACACAGTCCTTCTCCTCTAACTCACAAAGTGCCGTTATCGTCTCACCAATAATTTTCTCATTCTTCTCCGCAATAAGACGCTCTCCCATCTTGTGCCCGAGAACACCCGCCTGATACATTTTCCAGGCACCTCGAACAAGCCCCTCATAATAAGAGAAGTTGCTAGTAGTAGGCACACCATCCATTAATCCTATAAAATACTCCATTCCCCCGATCCCCTTCAAAAAATTCGGGTCCACTCTAGAAGTGAAAGTTACAAGATCAATCGCTTGCCCCTCTCCTTCCATTTTTCGCATTAACTGAAATATAGACTTATGCACCGGCATCGAAAAATACTGCTCCGTCAAACGGCACTCCTTAATAAGCTCTCCATCAAGCAATAGAGAACCTAACACCGCCTTTTCCGCCTCCACATTTTGAATACTCATGGACGCCACCCGCGCTCCGCTAAAAAGCGCTGCAACTCTTCCTCAGACGGCGCATTTTTCTCCCACTCCTCACACCTCGCCAAAAACTCCTCCGTCTCCCCCGTACTAACAGACGATTCCTTCTTCCTAAAGCTCGCCGTATCAGCCTCAACCTCACACACTTTCGTGAAACCTTTCCCCTGCCAACCTCTCAAAATCCCCTTCACATAAGCAACCGTACGCTTATTATTTTCAAACGCAATTTGAAGAGCCTTCAGCACAAGCTCCTCTGACAAATCTTCCATCCACGCACTCAGTTCCTCTACAGTATGAGGAGACAAACTACCGAAATGCTGCTCATAAAAAGAAAACACGCGACTTCCCGTTTCTTCCTCTACAACCTCTTCTTCCGCCGGCTCCTCACAAACTGGCTCAACATCATCCACAGCCAAATCACTCGGCATACCAAAATGCGCTAAAAGCATCGGAACATTCAGCTCCTCCTCTACGCACTTCTGAAGAAACATATGTACAAACTCCTTATTCTTCACACCCTTAAGCTCACGAAACACACACTTCTCCACATTCGTATTCGTCACAGGATTATAACGAAGCCAATTCAAAACGAATAACTCCCGAGTATCCGCATCATAAAGAATCTTCCCATAATCAACAAAGCGCTGCACAAGCTTATCAACAGTCTCCCGATTATAACCCGTCTCCATCTCAGCTAACCGCTTCGGAAAAGGAAAAATCCCACACTGCGTCGTCTTCGAACAAGTTAACAAATACACATAAAAATACCGCTCCTCCGGCGTCAAATCCAAAACAAAATCATCCTGCCAAAAATTCACCTGCACATTACGATACACCGCCATCCTAATTCCTCCCGTCTCCGTTCAAAAATGAAAATTTCCTCTTTGTACTATATATAGGAAGGAGGGCTGGGTTTTTGGCGTGTTATTTTAAAAATTTTTTGACCACTACTACGGTGTTTGTTGTTGTTTTTGTTTTTGTTATGTTTTTTCTTAGTGATTTATTACTTGGTAGGGGCTTGGAAGGGGCTTATGAGGGGCTAGTTATCGGTTACTTCGATTAGAAATACACGATCTGAAAAGCCACCTCTTTCTTCTGCTTTCTTTTTTCGGATGTTGTTGATTTCTTCTAGTGTTGTGCCTTCGTGTTCGGCTAGGGCGTTGATTAGTTCTAGTAGGTCGGATAGTTCTTCTAGTTTATGCGGTTTTGTTTTTGCTTCGATGTATTCTGTTAGTTCTTGTTGTGTTTTCTTGCATAGTTCCTCTATGTATTCATCTTCGTTTAGGATTCTAGTTGTGGGTGTTTTGCCGTTAGATTTTATTATTTGCGGGATTTTGTCTCGGATTAGTTTGTTGTAGGTTGGCATGGGACTTTCCCTCCGTTTATTTTTCTTCTATTATAATGGAAAAGCAGCTTAACTAGGTGTTAAACTGCTGCATTGCTTCTTTTATATAGTTTTCTTCTTCGGTTGTGAAGATCGTTGGGAATTCAGATAGCGAGAGGTTTGATTTTTGTATTATATCCTCTATATCACTTTGAGGTGTATCAAGATAGTTCGTTACTTCTTCTATTAAATTGAAAAATTCCTTCAAAGTAACTTGAACGTCATGATGACTCGGATCCTTCTCTTCTTCCTTATACTTTTTCAACTTCCCTATCACATCCATAAAACGCTGATCAAACTCTTCTTTTAATTCCTTATTATTATAAAAAGCTTGAACACTATCCTTCGAAAAATGTTCCTCTAACCATTCTTTATTTTCTTTCTCCCATATGAAAGTTTGCAAAAACGAAGAAAACAAAGCAACATCCACTCGTTCTTCCTTTTGAAACTTTTTCGTCATCTCATCCATATGCGAAAGCACCTTAACAATTCTTTCTTGCTCTGCCAAAAGCAATCCTCTTTGAAAATGCATTTGTCTTAAAAAATCTTCCGCCTCAATATCACGCTGCAATATAATATTTTGAATCTCCCCAAGCGAAAAACCGAGATGCTTAAACGATTGAATTTGCTGCAGCACATACAAATCATCTTTCGTATATAGCCGATGCCTACCCTCAGTATAATCGCTCGGCTTTAATAAATTAATCTTGTCATAGTAACGAAGCGTCCGCACCGTAACATCCCCAACACTTGCAAACTCACTAATCATCCACGCCATATCATCACCTACTCCACTAACTTCTCTTTCACATACTGAAACATATGAGAAAAACTCATCTCATTCTGCCTACAATATTGAAACAAACCTACAGCAAGTAACAAAAAAGGAATATTCCTTCTATAACGATTTTCATACTCACTAATACCATCATAAAAGTATTCATACTTTCTTTTTCGTAAAATAATATAAATCGCAATAAACAACACGGCAATCATAATAACAATTCGCTTTCCCCTTATCTCCACTTCTTGTTTCATCGCCTATTCTCCTTCCACAGCGTACTTATCTTCTTTAAATAACGGAATTCGAATGAAATAACGATATGGCTCGTCGCGTATTACTTTCCACGCAACAATGATTACTTGAACGACCTCAAAGGCAAACACAATCCAAAACAAAACATCACTAATACGCGAACTAATATTAAATAGAAGAAAGATTAACAAATGAAAGTTGAACGCCTTTCGGCAATGATATTTGTACACCTCATTTTTACGTGCCAGTGTGATGTACATGAGGAATGGTGAAAAGATTCCTATTGTGGCTGAGATTAGTAGCATGATGATGGTGTTTCTTTTTTCTTTTGTAATGGTTTTCATGAGTGGTTCGCTCCCCCTTTGTTTTGTCTTCTTTAGGTTAGGGGGTGACGTTGGAGGAGGTGCAAGGGGAATATATAGGGAAAATTTATTGATACCGATATAGATAAAATCAGATCTTTACCTTGACAGGGTGGAGGTCATCATTTAAGATTCACATCCATGTTATTTATAAATAAAAAGAAGAGCATATACCCTATATACTCTTCTTCCCATAGTTAACAATACACTTTATCCAATATATTTAATAATTGCATCTACTATTGAACATCCACCATTTTTAACAATTTCTCCACTTCACCTAAAACTCCCATCGTTCCAGGAATATCAATTCTTCCTTTTCCATCTCCCACTCTATAATCCCTCACCACAGCAACCGTCATATATCGCCCATTACCAAATCTAGGTTTCTCCACATTGAAAGAAGAATTATGACTTCGTTCGATTAGCGCTTTACTCCACTTATCCCTAAGTTCTTTTCTTCTATCCTTATCAGCAACATGTATTTTAAAACATAAACGTCCTTCTTCTAACTGCAAATACTGCTTACAATTATTATCTTCTTGTTCATTCCACCATAAGGCATAGAATCCACCATTCGGATTAGCTACATATCCATATTGACCTTTGATCCCACGTTGCTTTAACTCCTCATAAAATCCTTCCCAAGCTTCACCTTTCCACACGCTTAACGGAAGTGTCTTATATGAATCATATTTTTGCTCTATTTCTCTTAAATAAAAATAGTAATCTAAAAACATTTGATTTTGCACGCCTCTGTCTATATTCTCTTGTAAAAATTTAAGCATTTGTTTTCTTGTAAACAACATATACTTTGCATCAATCACTGCTGAATAATCACTTTGATTACCTATTTTATAATAGATAGGCAACAGATCATTTTCTTCATATTTTTTTAATTTCATTACATCTTCATAATAACGTTTTAGTTGATTAGAATGCTCTTTTGTATATGTTTTATCTTCAATTAAAATAGCCTGATTACCATTAACTTCAATAAGTATATCTAAACCTTTAAATTGTGTCGTAATCTTAATTTCTTTAATAGAAGCTGGAAAGTTCTTTTTATGTAAGTCATATATTCTTCTAATAAAATCTATACCAGCTTCATGTAAGCATTCATCGGTTTCTTTATAGATTGGGTTCGCCCACTCTGTTAACCAACAAATAAAAGCATCTTGCGACAATTCACTTGTTCCATATGAAAATAAATTCGGTCTCTTATCCATTATTTAATCCCCTTTGTATCTAAGTGCTATCCCCTAACATTTAGTACTTCTAAAACCTCCCTAAACAACACCGATCCTCTCCCAACAACCAACTCCAAAGGAACTTCCTTAACTCCCCCAACCATAACAACCCCACTCTCATAATCAACCCAAATCTGAACATCCTCCACATAATAACTCTTAACAGAAGAAGCCTCATCTAAATTACGATGATCCAGCTCAACCTTAACTTGCTTCGTAAAACGACGCAGCGTTTTCCAAAGAATTCGTTCTTCTTTTGATTTCATGAAGAGTTCTGGGAGTTCTTGTACTTCTTTTAATAATGACATAGTTGTTATGGTGTATGTTTGAATGCCATATCCTACTGGGCGGATGAGGTGGTCTAGTTTTTTCCATGGCTCTAGTTCGAAATGTACATAATCATCGTTTTGTTGCATTTGAATTTGTTTGATTTTGGCTACGTATTGGATACCGCCTTTTTCTCCGTGCCATTTTTTCGGTGCATATAATGCTATGTACTTTGCTTCTTGCCATCCTGGTTTTAGCTGTGTGACTGGTAACTGGTATAAGCCTTCTTTTCTATATGCTTCATAGTCGGCTTCAGTTTTCACGCTGCCTACTAATACTTTTTCTTCTAGCGAGGAGTGCCATTCTTCTTTTGTGCCTCTTGGAAGGATGCCTTCTCTTATAATTTCTTCTGGGCTTTTTTCAATGAGATGATCTAGAAATTGTTCGACTAGTCTTGTTGCGTTTGGTAAAAACGGGAAGCCACCGATATTTACTTTTTCTATACTTTTATAAAACGGGTGGTTCTCATACGCTTCCTCTTGATTCCATGGGAATAATACGTACGCTCCGTAAGCTGTCCGCTCAAAAGGTCCTTCTTGTTCCACTACTAATGCATCTCTGTAGCGGTGCATTGTGTTAATGTCTTCTTCCATTGGGCCAGGGGTGCCATACTTCCTTTTATAATGAGATCTTTCAGCAAAATCAATTCGGTATTTTGCATCAAAAATGTATTGATATTGATAGTTCTTTCCCTTTTTCTCAATAGCGAGCATCGTATCTGGTTTTTGTGTAACTGTTGGTAGTCTGCCATTTCTTTTCTGGAAATAAAGCTCTATTACTTCATCAGTAACTGGATGCTTAAACGCTCTTTTTGCAGTTTTACTTTCATTAAGCGTTACGTATAAACCGTCTTGCTTCACTTGAATAACATCTTGATGGAGCGGTATATATTTCTTTGATAGAATTTGTCCAAGTTTTAAATATGTCCAGTATTCATATAATCTAGCAACATCTTTTATCGACATTTTAAAAATTTGTCCTCGTAATGTTAAACCGCGCGATAGCATTAAGAAGATTTGATACGCATCTCGATAGCCTGCTGCCATTTGGATAACGAGTGAAAAGACTGAGCGATCTAATTTTCCGATTCCTCTCCAAAATGGATCGTTCAATTCATTTTTCATTCGATACTTCATATTTTTTACATGCTCTAGCAAATCTTCATCAGTTACACCACGTGTATATCTAGACTTTGGCTCTAGCGCCTTAAGTAAATCATCTATTTTATGTACGACTCTTTGAATCATCCATTTAACAAATCGATTTTCCAGCGTATCATAAGAAACTTCCTTATAAGCTGTAATCCCTTTAGTCGGTATACTTTTTTCTCCTTGGAGCAAGTGTGGTCTCTTTCGCAAATAGTTCATTCCGACAGAATCCAGTTTACGAATTTTTTCTCCTCTTACAAGTTGATGTCTAGTCATAAGTGTATGATGCGGTTGTCTTTTTATATAAGAGATTGACTTCATAAATCGCTCAAAGGAATCATTTAAAATACGATAAAATTCACTCTTTGATGGATTTGTAGCGTAAATTGCAGATGCTCCTAAGTAAGTTCTCTTTAGTAAATGAAACGCTAAATTATAAATTTCATCATTTACTTCATCTAATAAGGCTCTGTAATCATCCTTATAATCAAGTTTTGCCGGGAAAACTTCAAATGTAGCAGTTAATAAAGTATCTTGCTCGTTTTTAATTTCAAACGTTGTATTTCCTACCTCATTTGGAAACCAAAGATTCCCCATTAACACATGAAGTGACCCCATTTGAATAGAACTAACTTGCTTTCGAAAACCCGGATGTTCATGATAAAAGGAAAGCTGTTGGTTCTTTTTCGGAACAACAACAAGCTGATAACTTCTATTTTCAAAAAAGATTGGCGGGTGTTCGTTCCATTCATCTAGCCTCTGCAATCTCGCATCAAATACAGAAACGGATTCCGTCTTCCCATCTACATGAAAATACATCATTTCATCTGCGTTCATAGCTTGATATTCTTTTAAACTCTCATATTTTTCATGATAAGGATTTCCCTTAATCGTCAATGATAGCTCCTCTGTTTCAATCTTAACTAACTCTATTTCATTATTAGATCCAGAAAGAGGTGAAACCATCATACTCGAACCTCCTTAACATATGAGACAGCTTGTTAGCTGAACGAGGATACTTAGCATATGAGGCGTCATTATTGCCACTATCATATTCTTCATTTGCACATAATACATACAACTGTTTTAATACCTCTTCTGTTCTACCATCGCTCCCTGCAAGACGCGGTAAAATCTTTTGATATATTTGATAATCAAGTGCTTCATCGAATGACAGTAACTTTCCTTGTTCGTTGTATGCCATATAGAAACAAATTTCATCTCGTATACGGTATCCAACTTGAGCTCCAACTGATTCAAGTATTTTATTTATTGCTATTAAAATGTTCGATATATTTCTCACAAGATCTTCGTTTTCTTTAAAACATTCCTTCAGATGAAGATACTCAGTTTCTAGAGAGCGATTTGAAGCAATTTCAGCTTCTTTCTCTTCTACATCCATTAAGAAATTAAAATAATCTAAGTTAACAGTATTAAACTCAATCGTATTCGCACGATCTAATACTTTTTTACTTAGTGGATGTGTCGTTTCATCCATATTTACAGTTCCGATAATATATACATTTGATGGAATCGTAATATGCTTATTCGTAATTGATTCTGGAAGCACTGGTGACGTAACAATTTTCCCATCTTTCCATTTACGGCTTTCAATCACACTTAAAAAATCACTAAAGTAGTATTCCACTCGAGCTAAATTCATCTCGTCTAACACTACAAAATACGGCCTATTTGGATTTGCATCTGCATTTTCAAGAACTTTAATTAACGGTCTTTCTTGAAACTCTCCTTGAAGATTCACATAACCAAGTAAATCAGAGCTATCACTCCAATCAGGTCGAACTGGAATAAGCGTAAATTGTCCATTCTCTTCCGTAGCCCCTAAACTCTCCGCAAACCACTGAACAATTTTCGTTTTCCCTGTACCTGAAATACCCGATAAAATCACAAATGGCTTCGTCTTTAATGAAAGAAAAAAGTTAATAAGATCTTTTTTCTCATAAAAGAAACCTTTACTTTGAATATAAGAAGACACGTGGTCGATAATTGATTGCTGATCTAAATACACTTCTTTCCTCTCATAAATCGCTTCATACTTAATGCCTTTCTCTTTATAGTTAATAAATCCCTCATAATAGCGAAGCATTTCTTCTAGATCCTCTACTAACTCTGTTTCACTTGGCATTTTCTTAGCATCGTACGCAATATAAGCCGCTGTTGAATTCGCATATCCCTTTGCTTTCGTGCTTGTACCTAGGAAGATTTCATCATCTTTTTTCACCTTTTGGGACATATGTATTTGCTTACGAATCTCTTCTTTAATTTTTTGCATCTCTTCTTTAGTCGTTTCTGTTACACCTTGTCCAATGGTCAAATACAATCGTTGCATATCTTCACTAAATAAATAAACGATATAATACCCTCTCTGTGTCGATGTTGTAATATCTCTATGCATTAGCGCAATCCACGGAACTGTTGCCCAATTCCCTTTCCCAACTGACCCTATCACACTGTACTGCTTCTCATTTATAAATGGTAAACGAATGATCTCTGTTGCTATATCATTTCGGACTGTTAATCCTAATTTATGTCCTGCAAATTTTTCTGTTTTTGCATCCAAATATTCTTTCATTATCTTTAAAAAGACTTCACGTAAACTACTACTCATATTACCGCCCTTTTCTTCACTCTTTTTTATGTATTGTTCGGCTGGAATCCATTCAGCATTAATTAGTCCTACTTGCTCAAGCCAATCTAGTAAATTATTCGTACGCCGCTTCGCTACTGATTCGACCATCAAATTATCCCCTAATGAATTTTGGACAATCGTCATTCCAAAATCAACTAGAGCTTCTTTCTTTTCATCCTTTGAATGCTTCTCTAACAATCCAAGAACGAATAAAACATGACGGAAATATTCTTGTTTTAAAACTAGCTGTGCCATGTAGTTTTTCTTATCTTCCGATTGAACATATTCACTTAATAGCAGCTGATTCATTTCATGAGATTCATTCAAAAATCCCAACAATCTTAAATCTTGGCGCGCATTAGATTTCACTCTATATAAATTTTCATCCGTTTGTTCACATAACGTACTTGGATTATATGTACCATTCATTATCTCTTCTAAAAAGAGCATGACTTTATCGTATTTTTCGCTTGGTAGATTATCGGTTTTGAATTCTTTAAATGTAATAGCTCCTGCTCCGATTACATTCACAAATGGAAGCTGTGAAAAGAAAGCTACCAAGAAAGTATTACATTCACTCGCTTGTCCAAAATCTTCACTCTTTACTGTACGCATAGCGATAAATTTTCTCCAAGCATCCTTAAGAATTTCAAAACTCACTTTAAAATAAGGTGGTGCTTCCTCATCATATTGCTCACGTGAAAATTTAGCTTCAACGTATAATCCTTCATCATCTTTATTTATAACCAGATAAGTTTTATCACCATTTATATCTTCAACCTGCTTCGTTAATTTAGCCAATTCAATTATGAGTTGCTCTAACATTGTCATCCCCACCGTTACAATTAATTACAGTTACTACTATTTTACCAAACTATGTATAAAAGAAAAATTATACTCAGCTTCAAATAAGTATGAACTTTTATTTCATAGTGGAATCTATTTCAAAAATAAACATAAAGGATCTTTTTATCACGAAAAAATACCCTTCCTATAACAACGATATTTTTGTCCATAATCCATCAATAAAAAAAGAAGGTTAAGCTTTATTACTTAACCCTCTTTTTTCTTAATTTTAAACAATTCATATGTGATTACCAACGTCTATAATACATATGAAATGCCCTGTTACTTGTTTCTAAAAACCATACGACATAGTATATCTGTACTTTTTCGCACCATAATTAGCCAAACAGAAAATCCTATTTATTATTATAAAACTTTTTTACTTTTAACAGAGTTGCTCATTATATGTCTTTTGGCTCTACATCTAAATCATAGCATCTAATGTGGATAAATATTTTATCTTCCGTTACTTCCACTTTAATGACTTGACCCATTACACCGATTTCTTCTGTACGATTTTTTCCGCTTTTAATATGCCAAGTTATCTTTTTTAAACGTGTTTCTAATTCTTGGACCCTATTAAAGTGAATTCTCAACTCTATTGGCCCATAGTCATATGGTTTATCTTGCACATTAATATAACCGTGATTTTCAAATGTATAGAACTGACTTTGATTCAATCGCCCCTTAACAAAAATTATAGGATTCAATTTACCGGTCTCAAAGTCTCTTTGTAATTCATCATATATACTAGGATAATAAAATTGTTTATTAAAGCATAATACCCTCGTTACATTCTTTCGGTGCTCATCCGAACGATCAAAAGAAGTATGATAAAGTAATTCTGCTGCACTATTCAGCGTAACTGTAGTTGATTTATTAGGGGCTTTTATTGTTGTGACAGGTCCAACTTTAACTGATTTCCCACCTATTGAATGTGATTTCTCACCTTTCATCCTTACCCCTTCATTTCTCTCTTCCTCATTCCCACAGAGAAAAGGTATTTTTAACTTAATTTTCAATTTTTCGCCTACTGTTCTAATCCTCTCAGATAAATCATCAATTGGTAGATAATTATCACAATTCATTTCATGTTCTGCATCCTTTGAAGGGAGCCTATAATAAGGATTTTTCCCACCTGCATGTACTACCTGTCTCATGCAATCCATGCAATGAAAAGTACCTTTATTTTTCATTTCCATTGTGACATCTTTACAGTTCACTTCTTTTAGATATTCTAAATTGTTATAACCTCTATAGTATGCAACTCTCATAGGTTTGCTTCTTCCCACGCAAGCACCTCCCGTTTCACTATTGTTTTGAATATTAATATTATAGCAAAATTACAAAAAATCCCACTATTAAGTTTCCCTCTAAAACTCCAAAAATTACCATCAAAAAATCCCTACAGTTGTTTTCTATATCCTCCTCAGGCTCTCTTAAAAGATCAATTACAATTACTATAATTTTGTTAAACTATGTATAAAAGAAAAATCATACGCCATACCGTATGATTTACTAATCCCCATTATCCCCCACTAACTTTCCATACTCCTGACTACTCTCCTCCAAAAACCCCCTACTCTCCCCACTCCCCTTATAAAAACTCTCCCAACCCCGCTTCCTCAAAATCCCCTTCCAACTATCACTCTCAACCATCCTCTTAATCACACCATCCCAATAAGCAACCTCTTCCTCCGTCATATCTTTTGGGCCCATAATTCCTTTCCAGTGTTGGAATATGACGTTGATTCCTTGTTCTTTCCACGTTGGGATTTCTGGTAGTCGGTCTAGGCGTTTTGGTGCGGATACGGCTAGTATTTTTATTTTGCCGGCTTTGTATTGTTTTTCGGCTTCGGATAGGGTCATGGTTGCGGCGCCGATTTGTTTGTTCGTTAGGGCGTTTATGATTTTTTCTTTGTTTTCGTAAACGAAGAATTGTAGTTCGGCAGGGTTTATGTCGAAGGCTTTGCTTACTTGTACGAAGGATAGGTGATCGTCGTTTCCTAGGCCGGGGGCAACGCCGATTTTGAAGTTTTTCTTGTCTTGTTTTAGTTGTTCCATTAGTTGTTTTGCGTTTTCTATGTTTGATTCTTTTGATACGACAACGACTTCCCAGTCCGATGCGAGAGTTGCGAGCGGCGTGAAGTCTTTATATGTTAGTTTACTATGGCCTAGTAAGTTGTTCGTTAAGAGTAAGCTTGAGTTAATCGCCAGTACGTGACCGCCTTTTTGTTTCGTATATTTCCATCCGACGTCACCGCTGCCACCTACTTTGTTTGTGACAGTGATTGGTTTGGTGAAGATTTTTTCTTCTGTTAGTGTTTTTTGCATCGCTCGCGCTGTTAAGTCCCATCCTGCTCCTTGAACGTTCGGCGCAACGATTTCTACTTTGTCGATATTCACTTTATTTGTATGAGATTTTTCCGATGAACAACCAGCTATTACTCCTGTCATGATCCATATACATAGTAATAATCGTTTTTTCATAGTCCTCGTCCTATTAGGTACTTTCGTTCTGGCCGTCCGATAATGCCGTATGTGTACTCTACTGTGCATTCGTTTGTCGCTACTAAGTATTCTAAATATCTTCTTGCGGTTGTTCTGGATGCCCCCATTTGTTCTCCCATTTCTTCTATTGTAATTCCCTCTTCGAACCCTTTTATAATTCCTTTCACTTTTTGCAGTGTTAACGGATCAACACCTGTCGGTAAGTTTTTTATGTCTTGTGTTTGTGAAGTGCCGAAGAAGTTATCGATTAGCGCTTGATTTACTTCATTGTTACTATGTAATAATTGCTTCTTTCTTTTATAGTCTTCAATGGTTCGAACAAATTTATCTAACGTGACCGGTTTTATAAGGTAGTTGCTTACACCATTTCGAATTGCTTTTTCTAACATATGGTTTTCATTTGCCGCAGTAACCATAATGACATCAACATTCGGAAAGTCAGCATGAATTTGTGGCAATAAGTCTGTTCCGATTCCATCTGGTAAATAGTTATCTAATAGGAGTAAATCGATTTCTTCTCTTTGTAGTAGTTCCATCGTTTCTTTTGCATTCAATGCTTTTCCAATCACTTTTACGTCCTTTATTTTTGATAAAAACTCTTCCTGAATTTGCGCGACGCGGAAATCATCTTCTGCAATTGCAACCTTCAACATATGCCCATCCCCCTGTTTGTCATGTACTTTCTCTCAATGTTTTCGGAAGGTAAATTGTAAAAATAGCTCCTCCGTTTTTCTCGTTTTGAACTTCAATTGTTCCTTCTAGTAGATCTACCATTTCTTTCACATTCGCTAGTCCGTAACCACGATTATTTCCTTTCGTTGAAAATCCTTTTTGAAAAATGGTACTTATTTTTTCTCCCGGTACTCCTATCCCGCTATCTATCACTTCAAACACAATGTCATGTCCAATATCCGTAACGAAGAAGGAAACACTCTTTTCCTCTCGTTCACTCACCGCATCAAACGCATTGTCTATTATGTTTCCAAGGATCGTAATAAGGTGCGAAACTTTTATATGGTCTGGTAATGGATAAAGCGCACTATCTCCTTCAATATGAAAATCGATTTTCTTCTCAGATGCTGTTCCGATTTTTCCTAATAAAATAGCTTGTACTTTCGCATCATGAATTTGATGGAATAAAATATGGTTTTGGCTTTGATGAATATTAGATTCTTGTTGGATAAATTCAATCGCTTCTTTGTAATGTCCTAACTGAAGTAATCCTGATAAGACAAACAGCTTATTTGTGAATTCATGTGTTTGAGCACGTAAGTCCTCAGAATACTTTCTTACCTCAGATATTGTATTCACTAAGTTTTTCAGTTCTGTTTTATCTCTAAAACTACATACAACGCCTACCGTATTATTATTTTCGAGTATCGGTGTCATGTTTAAAATAAATACTTTATCTTGAAACGCGATTTCTTGATCGTTTTCTAGCACTCTTTCCATATTAAAATCAGGTAAAACTTTTGAAATGTGCCGCTGCATATAATCACCATTTACATGAAGCATTTCCTCTGCTGATGTGTTCATCATCGTAATAAAACCATTTTGATCAATGGCGATAATCCCTTCTTTTATAGATAGTAGTATCGCGCTTCGTTCCCGGTATAGCGCTGCAATTTCATTCGGCTCTAAACCGAGTGTGTCTTTACGAATACTACGTGCTAAAAGAATACCACCAACAATGCCGGCTACTAATACAGCTAAAGAAAAGAGTATAATTTCTTTCGTTCTGCTCAATATGTTAGATTCAATTCCTTTTATTAAAAACTCTACTGTCACAACACCTACTACTTGATCGTAATCTCCGTTATGAACAATAATAGGTGCCTTCGCCATTAAAGACGGACCACTTGTACCATTTCCTTCAAGCGTATAATAGCCGCCAAAAGTGAGTGCTTCATAGTTATATGGATTGTTACTCTTTGTACCAATCAACTCAGAATTAGAATGGGAATACATAACTCCATAGCGATCTTCCACAATTACATAATCCGCACCAGCTTGCTCCCGAACTTGTTCCGCAATAGATTGAATGGTACTTTTATGCTCGTTATTTTGAAAAGCATCTTTTATAGCTGGCATAAAAGAAAGAGATTTAGCTGTTTGCAGTGCCAGCTGCTCCACTTGGCGCTTCGTATCAACGGACTGAATGTAAACAAATATTCCTGCTAATAGGAGAACGACAAATAAAATTAACGCGATAATTAAGCTTACTATTTTCGTTTGCAATGACACTTTGCGTGATTTCTTCATACTTCATATCCTTTGATAAAATATTCGAAACTATCAATCTCCTTTTTCTATTATTATGACAAAACTGAAAATGAAGCAACTATTAAAAATACCCATGCACATAAAGTACAAAAAGAATAAAATTGTCATAATATTGAGATTTAAATCCGTAGACAGTACAATTTAACTACAATGAACACGCTTTCATAATTATCATTTTATTTATAAGCAAGAGGAGGAATGATTATGGCTCAAGCAAAATCTAATCGAGTCGCCGGCAATATCTTCAAAGGTTCTGTCGGCAATTTAATTGAATGGTACGACTGGTACGTTTACTCTGCTTTCGCTGTTTACTTCTCAGCAGAGTTCTTTCCTAAAGGAGATCCAACGAGTCAGTTACTGAACACAGCAGCTATTTTCGCAGTTGGGTTTTTAATGCGCCCTATCGGAAGTTTATTAATGGGACGTTATGCAGATCGGCACGGACGCCGGGCAGCATTAACACTTTCCATTACAGTTATGGCCGGCGGTTCTTTAATTATCGCCTGTACACCTAGTTACGAAAGCATCGGGATTATGGCGCCTATTATTTTAGTTCTTGCTCGTTTACTGCAAGGATTATCACTCGGCGGAGAGTACGGAACTTCCGCAACATATTTATCTGAAATGGCTAGTAGTGGTCGCCGCGGTTTTTATTCAAGTTTCCAATATGTAACTCTCGTTGCTGGACAAATGGTTGCGTTAGGCGTTCAAATTGTTCTTCAGCAATTACTAAGCGAACCAGATATGAAAGCTTGGGGATGGCGTATTCCGTTCATTATTGGAGCGATGGGCGCAGTAGCTGTATTATGGCTTCGCCGCACGATGGATGAATCGGAGCAATTCGCAAACATAAAATCACAAAAACGCGAAAGCGCAGGAACCGTTCGCGCTCTTATGAAACATCCGAAAGCAGTATTAACAGTAGTCGGCCTAACACTAGGAGGCACTGTTGCCTTCTATACGTACACAACATATTTACAAAAATTCATGGTAAACACAGTCGGTCTTCCGAAAGAAGTTGTAAGCTGGATTAACTTTGTCGCACTACTTATTTTCGTTGTACTTCAACCAATTGCGGGGCTATTATCCGATAAAATCGGACGCCGCCCACTATTAATGGCATTCGGTATTCTCGGAACATTACTAACAGCGCCGATCTTCTTCTTCATGGAAAAAACGACAGAACCAATCGTAGCGTTCTTACTTATGATGGTCGGCCTTATTATCGTTACTGGTTACACTTCCATTAACGCAATTGTAAAAGCCGAACTCTTCCCAACTGAAATCCGCGCACTAGGCGTAGGTTTACCCTATGCCCTAACAGTTGCGATATTCGGTGGGACTGCAGAGTTCATCGCACTATGGCTAAAGAGTATCGGAATGGAATCGCTATTCTACTTCTACGTAGCTGGATGTATCGCAATCAGCTTTATTACGTATTGGCGTATGGATGAGTCATCGAAGACTTCGCAGATTGAGGCGGAGCTTGGTGGTGGGGATAAACTAGCTAATAATAAATCTAGCTAAAATTATAAAAGGGTATGTATTCTATGATTTTCATTTATCTGAACTAGATTTTAAATACTTTATCTGAAAAAGTGCCAAGATGGTATATGTGAGTTTGATTTTTTGGGGATTTCTACGGTTAAGCTAAAGATGGGCATAGGGTAGCATCAAGATTTTACGGATTTAAAACATTAAGGATCTATCAATAGGATTTACTCTATTGATAGATCCTTAACTGATTTTACTTCAAATAAGGCTTGCGAGTATCTCTTATGACTTCTCAAAAGATGGTTCTATTGCAAAGTTTCTTAACAGATAGAAAATGAGATGTTTACAGATGAATGTTATGCAACTTCAAGTGATTTTTGTAATTGCCGTTCCTACATGGAATAACATAGATATCCGGAAATTTGATACTGAAATCTAGGATATTCATAAATACTTCGTCTATACTTCTAAATCCATTTCACCTTCATTTTAATCGTATTACTTAATAGTGATGTGCATTCCTATTAAAACTAATATAGAAATAACATCAATACACTTGTAACAATTCCGACCCAAATGCAGAGAATGAAACAATAACCCATGATATCTTTAATTTTCAATCCCAGTACTCCTAAAAGAGGTAGTGCCCAGAATGGCTGAATCAAATTTGTCCATGCGTCCCCCCAGCCTACCGCCATAGCAATAGTAGCTGGATCTACACCTAACTTCAATCCTGCCGGGACCTGCAGTGGCCCTTGTAAAGCCCATTGTCCCCCGCCGGATGGTGCCAATAAGTTCACCAAACCCGCTGACCAATATGTAAATATATCAAATGTATCCTTTGACGCAATGGATGCCATCCATTCAATGATTGAGCTTCCCAATCCTGAACTACCTAAAACAGCGATAATCCCCGCATAAAATGGAAACTGTAGGATAATTGGAGATATGGATTGCGCAGCTTCTTTGAATCCTTTTGCAAAGTTGCCAAGAGAACCATGCAAGAGCAAACCAAGTGACAAGAAAAACAAATTAATGATATTTAAATCTAAACTATGACCGTTTATGAATTCATAAACACAATACAACGTGCCGATTACGCCTAATACTATTCCTAAAACCGGTGTCCATTCCAGTTTTTCCGCAGGAGTTAATTTTTTTTGAGGAGGTTTTACAAAAGAATTTGTATCTGTTTCGAGTGCTTTATACCTGATAATCCCACTTTTGGGAGCCATAAGTACAATAATAATTGGCATCGTGATGAATAGAGCGAAAAAAATAATTAGAGTAGAATAACTAAAGATTGTTTGTGAGGTAGGAATAATTCCAATCATATCTACAAGAAAATGATCCTTTGTGGCAATTATCAGGCCAATAGAACTAGAGAGACCTGCGCTATATAAGGCTGTCGGAGCATAAGCAGCTGCTACAAGTAATGGAAAATGTGCATTCGGATTCTTTTTCGCTACTTCCTTCGCAATGATCGCTCCCACAACTACAGCTAGTCCCCAATTGATATAGTATGCAATTGCACTAATCAAAAATGTCATCGTATAAGCCTTTTGAGGTGTATCGGCCAACTTTGCAACGGACTGCAAACCTCTATTGATAAACGGGACAGAAGCTAGCGTCATTCCTGTAACCATTAGCAATACCATTTGCATTGTAAACGTTAAATAAGTCCAAAATCCATCCCCCCAAGATTTTACGATCTTGTACGGATTTGAGGGATTCATCAACAAAGCTATAATGAAAGTAAATAAAGTAAGCAGCACAGCAATAACAAAGGCATCCGGGACATATTTCTGAGACCATCTCGAAAATACATTTGCACACCGTGTAAGCAATGATTCTTTCTTTCCTGGCTCTGTATTTGTCTCCAATAAGGAATGTTTCATAAATATTCTCCTTTCTAAATTTTAATAAGGGAACTATAAATATCATTCCACAAAAGAAAATAAAACCCTTTTGCACTTGTAAATTCTTCTCCTACTAGATTTAATGAAGTTTTTCATCTCTATCTGCTATTTCCACCTCTTAATCCGCTTCTATGTTTATACTAGAAAAATTCAATTTTTATACATTCTTCATACATCCCTCATGTACTCCTGTCCTCTATATCTTATGTTAATGATTACTTGTCACAATTCTTCCAAACAAGATCCATTAACACAGAAGAACCCAACCCCTACAAAAAAAGACCACCAAAAGGCAGCCCCTCAATCAAAACTCAATCCTATTCCCCACTCCCTGCTCCACCGCCTTCTCATACAAATACTTCGCAACAATAATATCCACCACTGCCAAACCAACCGATTTGAAAACAGTAATCTCTTCATCGTTTTCGCGGCCTGCTTTTTCTCCGCTTATGATTTGACCAAGTTCGGCGTGGATGTCGCTTGCTTTGAATAAACCTTCTTGTATCGGAACTTGAAGATCACCCGTTTCTTCTAATGCTGCTTCTTTTGATTCGACTACTACTTTTGTTGCACTTGCGATGGCGTGGGATGGTAGTTCTTGCATGCTTGGCCTGAATGAGCCGACGGCGTTTATATGTACGCCTTTTTGTAGTTTTTCTGAGAAGACTGGTGTGGATGCGTTCGTAGTTGTGACGATGATGTCTGCTTCGCTTATTGCTTCATTTGCATTGGTGTGAACGTGAGCAGGTGTATTAAATCTCTCTTGTATATATTGCGCAAATGCATATGCTTTTTCTTCTGTTCGATTGTATAAAATGACTTTTTCAATATCTCTAACCGCAAATACAGCTTCGGCAATTCCCTTTGCCTGTTCACCGGTCCCGATAATACATAAAGTTTTTGCGTTATGACGAGCTAAATGTTTTGTTGCTACTCCTGATAAGGCGCCTGTTCGAATCATTGTTAAATAGGATCCTTCTAAAAGTGCGAGCGGTTCTCCCGTTTGAAAGTCTGATAGCATTACAATCCCGTTTATCGTTTTCTTTCCTATCTTTTTGTTCTGCGGGACTACTGTTACTACTTTTAGACCAAGTGCTTCGAGTCCTTCCGCTACTGAAGGCATAATTAATGCCGTATTTTTCTCATTCGCAAATGGTAGTGAAGTACGTATTGGTGTATTCGTTCTTTCTGCAGAAAATTCTTGTAAAGCAAGCGCCGCGTATGCAATGACTTCATTCATATTTACTAAGTTTCTTTGTTCGTTCGCGCTTATGACTAGCATATCTTTCCACCTCCTCCTTCTATCCTAACAAAAACCCACGATTCAAATCATCTCTCGGATCTACAACGAACTGATGAAATCCTGTAATAAATGCATTCCCTGTTACTTTCGGAACGACAGCTTCGTATGTATCTACTGCTGTTACCGACAATACTTCCCCTTCGAATTTCCCGTCAGTAATGCATTCGTGGACGAAAATTTCTCCCTTTTGTAAAGCCTCTTTTTCAAAAAGGGTTGCGATTCTTGCGGAAGTTCCTGTGCCGCAAGGAGAACGGTCTACTTGTCCGTCAGCAAAAATCGTTACATTTCGTAAAGTTGCGTCTTCCCCCTTCGGTTCATCTGAGAAAATAACGCCGTATATTCCTTTTAAACCTTCTTCAAGCGGGTGCTTTACTTCCATTCGGCTCTCAATGTAGCGCTTAATTTTACCGCCCCACGTTTGAATGGCAGATAAGTCTTTGAAATCGACTTTCAAACCAAATTCTTTACTATCCACTACAGCATAAAAAGCTCCGCCAAATGCGATATCTACTTGAAATTCATAGTCATCTATTTTAATAGGAGCGTCTTTTTTGTATACAAATGAAGGAACATTTTCAAATGATACGGACTCTACTTCGCTACCATTAAATTTTGCGTACGCAACCACTTCCCCAGCAGGGCTATCAATAATGAACTTTTGTTTCTCACCTGTCACTTCAAACATACCCGTTTCAATTCCGACTGTAATAACAGCAATAATGCCATGCCCACACATCGTACTCCAGCCTTCATTGTGCATAAATAACACGCCAAAATCAGCGTGAGCACTTGCTGGCGGTGTAATAATACAACCGTACATGCCGTGATGCCCTCTCGGTTCATACATAAGAACCTCGCGAAGATGATCCAAATGTTCCATACAGTATGCGCGTCTTTCTAGCTGCGTTTCTCCCTTTATTTCTGGCACACCGCCTGTAATAATTCGAAGCGGTTCCCCAGCTACGTGCGCATCAATTGTCGTATACACTTTGCTAACCTTCATTTCTATCTCTCCCCTATATGTTGATACTATTTCCTTTGCAAATATCATGCCAACGCATAGGGTATAGATTTGTATACATTGTTAAAAAAAGCATACACTACTGTCTATTTTTTTATACACTTCCTGGAAGCTATTTTATGGAACACATTTCTACAACCAGGCTTATTATTTTCAATGGAAAGTTACTTCCATCCCCAACATATACTGTTCAAAAGCAAAAAGGAAGTGATCCAATGTACTACGGAACAAAAGGCTGGTACGTAGCTGAATTAAAAAAATTAGGTGTGCGCTATCATGAAGGACGAAAACTAGAAAGTTACCGCGGACACATCTTGCGCAATTTACTACTTGCACAACAAGAGAAATTAAAAGAACAGTAATATACTAATGTAACGATATCGGCGATTTTTTAAATTTATCGACGATTCGACATGGAATATCGATTTACCGACAAATTCCAACAAACAACACCCGCAAACTACCAACCAATCACACATCAATACAAAGCAAAAAAGGTCACCCAAACGAGTGACCTTCCTTTCTTATTCACAAACAAGAATTTGTCTAGAAAATGATCCTTTTCTTGTGATACAGCGATCTGTAATTTCGAATCCTGCTTCATGGATCATGTCGTCCATCGTTTCCATCGTGACAACGATTACCTTTTTAGCAATGCGACGCGCGCTTGAAAGAATCGAGAATTGGTCTTCTGGTGTTGCGTGAGTGAATAAATCATACGGCATATCGATAATTGCGACGTCGTAGTTCTCAGTAATTTCTTCAATTGGGCCTTTTGTTACTGTTCCTTCAAACCCGAAATGCGCGATGTTTTTTCTCGTTCCAAGAACCACAAGTGGATTTATGTCTCTGCCAACGATATTAATCCCCATAGAAAGTGCTTCTACTACTACTGTTCCAATGCCGCAGCACGGGTCAATTGCTCGTACTCCCTCTGGATTAGGCACCGCAATATTTGCAACTGATCTCGCAACACGTGTACTAAGAGAAGTCGAATAGCTATGCGGTTTTTTTATGTGATGATACCAAACTGGTTCACTTTCTACATAGTGTCCGAAGTACCAGCGTCCTCCAAGAGGAACAATTCCGAATACACGCTCTGGATTACGGACGTCTGCTTCTCCTTCAATATGCATGCCAAGGTCTCGTTCAATGAGACGTCTTTCCCCATATTCAATTTTATTTTCTCCAACCAGGTCATTGATTTTAACGAAGATAACTTTAAACGACGCCCCCGCCAAATCAATTTGTTCCACTTGTTTTAGAATACTTTCTAAGTCGTCTCCTTCATACATAACCTCAACACGCTCTTTAATAAACGCACTTCTACTCGGATCAATTTTGACATTACTTTTCAGAATATTAACGTGAGACTCCATTCCAAAGAACGAGCGCATTTCCAAGTAACATAAAGCACGCTCCTCCTCGCGAAATGCATACGTATATATACATGCAGGTGTTTTACTATGATTATTCAATCTATGATCATCCTCTATCGTTTAAAATTGTTATGATTACAATTGCTACAATACTTTTTCGTATAAAATTAAATGATATCACATGCTGGAAATAAAGAGAAACGTTAATAAATAAAAGAGACTGCCTGTTTGATATGATCCCCTTATAGTA